>CALFNI010000168.1 GCA_937902695.1 uncultured Rhodanobacteraceae bacterium | reverse complement strand
GGTCATCGTCCACAACCAGTGGGCGATCTCGGTGCCGCGCAGCGCGCAGACCGGCGCGAAGACGCTGGCGCAGAAGGGGATCGCGGCCGGCCTCGAATGCCTGCAGGTCGACGGCAACGACCTGATCGCGATGCGCGCCGCGATGGACCACGCGATCAAGCGCGCGCGCCACGGGCATGGCGGCATGGTCATCGATGCGGTCACCTACCGGCTGTCCGACCACACCACCGCCGACGATGCGCGCCGATACCGTCCGGACGACGAGGTCACGTCGACCTGGCCGAGTGCCCCGCTGCAGCACATGAAGACCTACCTCATGTCGCTCAACGCGTGGACCGAGAAGGAGGAAGAGGACTGGAAGGCGGAGTGCTCGGTCAGGGTCGATGCCGAGGTCAACGCGTACCTCGAAACGAAGGCGCAGCCGACCGGAGCGATCTTCGACTTCACGTGGGCCGAGTTGCCGGCGGACCTGGCCGCGCAGCGCGCGGAGGCGATCGCAGCCGACAAGCCCGCGCCTTGATGAAGCATGCAGGAAATGAGAATTCCAGACACGGATCCCGCCGAATGGCACAAATCACCCTGATCGAAGCCGTCACCCAGGCACTCGCCCACGAGATGAAGCACGACCCGTCCGTCGTCGTGCTCGGCGAGGACGTCGGCATCAACGGCGGCGTGTTCCGCGCGACGCAGGGCCTGCAGCAGGCGTTCGGCAGCGAGCGCGTGATCGACACCCCACTCGACGAGCTGACCATCGCGGGACTCGCCGTCGGCCTCGCCGCGCAGGGCATGCGGCCGGTCGCCGAGGCGCAGTTCGAAGGTTTCATCTATCCGATGATGGAACACATCGCGTGCCACGCGGCGCGCCTGCGCACGCGCACGCGCGGCCGCATGAGCTGCCCGGCGGTGTTTCGCGCGCCCTGGGGCGGCGGCATCCGCGCACCGGAACATCACTCGGAAGCGAACGAGCACCTGTTCACGAACATCCCCGGCCTGCGCGTGGTGTTGCCGTCGTCGCCGGGACGCGCCTACGGCCTGCTGCTCGCGGCGATCCGCGATCCCGACCCGGTGATCTTCTTCGAGCCCAAGCGCATCTACCGCCAGTACAAGGAAGAGGTCGCCGACGACGGCGAGGCGCTCCCGCTCGACGTCTGCTTCGTGCTGCGCGACGGCACCGACGTCACGCTCGTGACGTGGGGCGCGCAGGTGAAGGAGTCGCTCGAAGCAGCCGATGCGCTCGCCGAGGACGGCATCCACGCCGAAGTCATCGACGTCGCGACGCTGAAACCGCTCGACTTCGACACGATCCGCGAATCGGTGCAGAAGACCGGCCGCTGCGTCATCGTGCACGAAGCGCCGCGTACGGCCGGCTTCGGCGCCGAGATCGCTGCGCGCGTCGCGGAAGAGTGCCTGTACGAATTGCAGGCGCCGGTCGAGCGCGTGACCGGCTACGACACGCACATTCCGCTGTACCGGCTCGAGATGAAATATCTGCCGAGCGTCGAGCGCATCGTCGCGGCTGCGAAGCGCGCCGTGGCGGCGTCCTGAAAGAACGAGATCAGGAATCAACATGGCCGACAAGAAAACGTTCCACCTCCCCGACCTCGGCGAAGGCCTCCCCGACGCGACGATCGTCGAATGGCTCGTCAAGGAAGGCGGCACCGTCACGCTGGACGCGCCGCTCGTCTCGATGGAGACCGCGAAGGCCGTCGTCGAGGTGCCCTCGCCGTTCTCGGGGAAGCTCGCCAAGATCTACGGCAAGGACGGCGACGTGATCGCGACGGGCGCCGCGCTCGCCGATTTCGAGATCGATCCGAAGATGCCGCAGCGCTCCGCGGCCGAGGCGCCCGGGCACCACCACGCGCCGCCGAAACCAGCGAAAGGCGCGGCGGCGAAAGGCGCCGGAGACGAGGCACCGGATCGAAAAGGCGTACTCGCGTCGGACGAAGGCGGCGAGATCGTCGAGAACGACGACGCCGGGCGTGCCGACGAAGGCACGGTGGTCGGCGCGATGCAGTCGAGCGATCGCGTGCACGCCGAGCAGGCGACGAGCGTCGGCGGCGTCAAGGCCGTGCCGGCGGTGCGTGCTCTCGCGAAAAAGCTCGGCGTCGATCTCGCGCGCGTTGCGCCGAGCGGCGCGGGCGGTGTCGTGACGATGAAGGACGTGAAGGACGCGGCGGCGGCCGGCACGGCGAAGGTCGGTGCTGCGCCGCCGGTGCGTTCCGCGCCGGCGCCCTCACCCGGCGCTGGCGCGCCGGCCTCTCCCGCGAGCGGGAGAGGCGAGAGGACGGCGCTTTCGGCATCGGGGAAACCGATGCGTACGACGCCGCCGACCGTTTCCGCGACCGGCCAGCCCGAACAGCTGAAAGGCGTACGCCGCAACATGGCCCGCGTGATGGCCGATGCGCACGCGAAGGTCGTGCCGACGACGCTCGCCGACGATGCCGACATCGGCGCGTGGCTGCCGGGCAACGACATCACGGGCCGCCTGATCCGCTCGATCGTGCGCGCGTGCAAGGCCGTGCCGGCGTTGAACGCGTGGTTCGACGGCGAGAACCTGACGCGCACGCTGCACCCGCACGTCGACATCGGCATCGCCGTCGACACCGAGGACGGCTTGTTCGTGCCGGCGCTGCGCAACGCCGACGTGCTCGACCCCGCCGGCATCCGCGCCGCGGTCAACCGGCTGCGCGCGTCGGTCGAGGATCGCAGCATTCCGTCGTCGGAGCTTTCCGGCTACACGATCTCGCTGTCGAACTTCGGCGTCTTCGCGGGCCGCTACGCGACGCCGGTCGTGGTGCCGCCGTGCGTGGCGATCGTCGCCGCGGGCAAGGGCCGCTACCAGATGACGCCGGTCATGGGCGGCTTCGAACCGCATCGCGTGATTCCGCTGTCGCTGACGTTCGACCACCGCGCGGCGACGGGCGGAGAAGCCGCGCGATTCCTGAAGGCGATGCTCGACGATCTCGCGCTGGCGCAGTAGAAATCGCCATGAGCGTCGCCGATCGACGGCCGCTGGCTTCGCGCGATACCGCGTGGGCGCGTCGCGTGGCATCGCTCCTGGCGCGCTCGTCGATCACGCCGAACCAGATCTCGACGGTCAGCATCGTGTTCGCCGCGCTCGGTGCGTGGGCGCTCGTCGATGCGCGGCCGCTCGCGCTGATCGGCGCCGCGATCTCGGTGCAGCTTCGCCTGCTCTGCAACCTGATCGACGGCATGGTCGCGATCGAAGGCGGCAAGCAGTCGGCGACGGGCGCGCTCTACAACGAGTTTCCGGATCGCATTGCCGACTCGCTGTTTCTCGTGGCGCTCGGCTACGCGTGCAGCGTGCCGTGGCTCGGCTGGCTCGCGGCGTTGCTCGCGGCGCTGACGGCCTACGTCCGTGCAACCGGCGGCGCGCTCGGCCTCGCGCAGGATTTTCGCGGGCCGATGGCGAAGCCGCACCGGATGGCGGTGCTGACGGTCGGGTGCCTCGTCGGCGCGGCCGAGATCGCGTGGAACGGGACGAGGTGGGCGCTGCTTGCGGCGGCGATCGTCATTGCCGTAGGCTCGGCGCTGAACTGCGTGACGCGGGCGCTCGCGATCGGGCGGACGCTGCGGGCGCGGTGACTCGGGACTGCCCTCACCCGCAAGCGGAAGAGGGGCAAAAGCCCGCGGAAAAGAGGAAAAGCCGACACTCGGCGTACGCCCAAACGCCGTAGAATCGGGCGCTCCCGAGGCCGCCCCTGCACGCCCGCCGCGGGCCGTGTATGATGCGCGGCCCCAACGATTCATCCATTCATCCGTATAGAAGGATATTTGCTGCGATGACGAGCTACCTCTTCACCTCCGAGTCGGTGTCCGAAGGACATCCGGACAAGGTCGCCGACCAGATCTCCGACGCCGTGCTCGACGCAATCCTCGCGCAGGACAAGCGCGCGCGCGTCGCCTGCGAGACGATGGTCAAGACGGGCGTCGCGATCGTCGCCGGTGAAATCACGACGACCGCGTGGGTCGACATCGAGGGCATCACGCGCAAGGTCATCGAGGACATCGGCTACACGAACTCCGAAGTCGGCTTCGACGGCCACACCTGCGGCGTCCTGAATCTGATCGGCAAGCAGTCGCCAGACATCAACCAGGGCGTGGACCGCAAGAATCCCGAAGAACAGGGCGCCGGCGACCAGGGCCTCATGTTCGGCTACGCGACGAACGAGACGCGCGAGATGATGCCGGCCGCGATCTTCTACTCGCACCGTCTCGTCGAGCAGCAGGCGAAGGTACGCAAGGCGAACAAGTCGCCGCTGCCCTGGCTGCGCCCGGACGCGAAATCGCAGGTCACGCTGCGCTACGAGAACGGCAAGGCCGTCGCGATCGACGCGGTCGTCCTGTCGACGCAGCACGATCCTTCGGTCAAGCAGAAGGACCTCAAGGAAGGCGTGATGGAGCTCATCATCAAGCCGATGCTGCCGGCGAAGTGGGTGCATAAGGGCACCAAGTTCCACATCAACCCGACCGGCAAGTTCGTGATCGGCGGCCCGG
>CALFNI010000167.1 GCA_937902695.1 uncultured Rhodanobacteraceae bacterium | reverse complement strand
CGATCTCGCTTCGGTCGACATGGGCGATGCGAAATGGAGCGACACGCTCAAATCGGGCCAGTTCTTCGACACGGGCAAATACCCGAGCGCGCGCTACACGAGCAAAAGCGTGACGCCGAAGGACAAGGCGAGCGGCACGATCCACGGCGACCTGATCCTGCACGGCGTGACGAAATCCGTCGACGTCGATTTCAGGTTCAACCGCGTCGGCAACGATCCGTACACGTTCAAGCGCAAGGCCGGCTTCTCGGCAACGGCGAAGCTCAACCGCAACGACTTCGACATGAAGCGCTTCCAGGACGTCGTCGGCCAGGATATCGAGCTCACGATCGAAGTCGAAGGCATCAAGGACGACGGTGCCGCGAAGACGGCCGAGCAAAAGCCCGCGGAGGCGAAAGGCGATGCCGGCAAGGAGTAGCGCCTCGCAGTGGGGCAGCCTCGCGAAGTTTTTCCACTGGACCACGGTGATCGCGATCCTCGTGCAGGCGACGATCGGGCTCGTGATGGTCGAGCTGCCGAAGCGGCCGGGCACGATTCCGGTCTATACGTTCCACAAGTCGCTCGGCCTGGCGATCTTCGCGTTCGCGCTGCTGCGTCTCCTCTGGCGCGCATTCGATCCGCGACCTTTGTATCCTGCGACGATGCCGCGCTGGCAGGTCGTCGGCGCGCACGCCGGACACGCGCTGCTCTACACGCTGATCTTCGCGGTGCCGCTGTCGGGCTGGCTGTTCGATTCGGCGACGGCGCTGCGCCCGCTCTACTGGTTCGGCCTGTTCCGGGTGCCGAGCCTGACCGGCGGGCGCGACGAGGCGATCAAGACGTTCGCCGAGGCTGCGCACTTCTGGCTGTTCTGGACGCTTGCGGCCGTCGCGGCGGGCCATGCGGCGATCGCGCTCCATCATCAATTCCACGACCGCGACGACATCCTGCGCCGCATGTGGCCGGGCCGGCGCCGCGCCGCGGAAGCGACGAAACCGCTACCCTAGACCCGTCGCCGTGCCCCTGTCCCGCTTGCGGGAGAGGGTCGGGGTGAGGGCCGGCGGGTTCGGCGCTCCGAGGACTGCCTCATCCGCCTCCGGCACCTTCTCCCGCGCAGCGGGAGAAGGAAAAAGAATGCGCTATAGGAGAACTCAATGATTCGCCTGCTGGTTTCAATCGTGCTGCTGCTGCCGCTCGCCGCGTTCGCGCGCGACTGGCGGGTCGATGCCGCCAGGAGCACGCTCACGTTCAAGTGCACGTATCAGGGCGAAGGCTTCGACGGCGCGTTCAAGAAGTTCGATGCGACGATCGCGTACGACGCCGCCGATCCGACGAAATCGAAGTTCGACGTCACGATCGATCTCACCAGCGTCGACACCGGCAGCAGCGAGCGCGACGACACGCTTGCGACGACCGATTTCTTCGACACGTCGAAGACGCCGAAGGCCCACTTCGTCACCGAGTCGTTCGCGGGGAACGGCGCCGCCGTCGAGGCGAAGGGCACGCTGACGATCCGCAACAAGACGAAGCCGGTGACGCTCCGCGTCGCGTTCGCAGAGACCGGCGACACGGCGACGCTCGACGTCGACGCGACGCTCAAGCGCGCCGACTTCGACCTCGGCAACGGCGACGACTGGGCCGACATCGGCGCCGAGGTGCCGGTGCACGGGCACCTCGTCCTCGCGGCGAAGTGACGGCCCGGTAAAGCGCACGATGGCCTGGTGGCGACGCCTGCGCGAGCGCCTCCCCGGCGCGTCGCCTGCGACGCCCGCGGACGGCGCCGCGCACGGCGTGCAGGCCGCACAGAGCGTCCGCGCGCTGCTCGACGACACGCACATTCCGCCGGCGATCCGCACGAATCTCGCGACCGACTTCGCGCGGCTCGAATCGATGCTCGGCAAGCTCGAGCGCGGCGAGCTGCACATCGCCGTGTTCGGACGCGTCAGCGTCGGCAAATCGGCGCTCGCGAACGCGCTGCTCGGCCAGGACGTCTTCGGCGTCGGCGTGCTCCACGGCACGACGCGGGACGCCAGCCGGCGCGCGTGGCGCGACGTCGCCGGCAGCGGCGTGCACCTGATCGACACGCCCGGCATCGACGAGCTCGACG
>CALFNI010000166.1 GCA_937902695.1 uncultured Rhodanobacteraceae bacterium | reverse complement strand
CGCTGCTCGAGCGGCTGCGCTACCTGTGCATCTCGTGCACGAACCTGGACGAGTTCTTCGAGGTGCGCGTCGCGGTGCTGAAGCAGCACAGCGAGCTCGGCGAGCTGCGCCCCGGCCCCGACGCGCTCGCGCCGAGCGACGTGCTCGGCCGCATCCGCGACCGCGCGCTGACGCTCGTCAACGCGCAGTACGAGTTCTGGAACGCGAATCTCCTCCCCGCGCTCGAGAAGGAAGGCGTGCGCTTCTCCAAGCGCGACGCCTGGACCGTCAAGCAGAAGCGCTGGCTGCAAGGCTATTTCCGCAACGAGTGCCTGCCGGTGCTCTCGCCGCTCGGGCTCGATCCCGCGCACCCGTTCCCGCGCATCCTCAACAAGAGCCTCAATCTCGCGGTGATCCTGAAAGGCCGCGACGCGTTCGGCCGCGAAGGCCACATGGCGCTGGTGCGCGCGCCGCGCTCGCTGCCGCGCATCATCCGCCTGCCGTCCGAAGTGGCCGAGGCGCCGTACGACTTCGTGTTCCTGTCGAGCATCCTGCACGAGTTCATGGACGAGCTCTTCCCCGGCATGGAGGTCAAGGGCTCGTACCAGTTCCGCGTCACGCGCAACTCCGAGCTCTTCGTCGACGAGGAGGAGGTCGAGAACCTCGCGCTTGCGCTCCGCGACGAGCTCAAGGGCCGCGGCTACGCCAAGCCGGTGCGGCTCGAAGTGGCCGACAATTGCCCGAAGAGCGTCGCCGATCTTCTCGTGCAGAACTTCCAGTTGAACGAGCAGGATCTGTTCCGCTGCGAGGGCCCGGTCAACGTCAGCCGCATCACCGCGATCTACGACCAGATCGACCGGCCCGATCTCAAGTTTCCGCTGTTCGTGCCGCGCGTCCTGCCGGTCGTCACCGAAGAGCAGAACCTGTTCGACGCGATCCGCACGCGCGACATCCTGCTGCATCACCCGTTCGAATCGTTCGGCGCGGTGCTCGAGCTCGTGCGCCAGGCGAGCATGGATCCCGACGTGCTGGCGATCAAGCAGACGCTCTATCGCGTCGGCAACGATTCGCCGCTCGTCGACCAGCTGATCGAAGCGGCGCGCCAGGGCAAGGACGTCACCGTCGTCGTCGAGTTGCGCGCGCGCTTCGACGAGGAAGCGAACCTGCGCCTCGCGAACCGGCTGCAGGAAGCCGGCGTGCAGGTCGTCTACGGCGTCGTCGGCTACAAGACGCACGCGAAGATGCTGCTGATCGTGCGGCGCGAGAAGGGCCAGCTGCGCCGCTACGCGCATCTGTCGACCGGCAACTACCACCAGATCACGTCGCGCATCTATACCGATTTCGGCCTGATGACAGCCGATCCCGAGATCGGCGAGGACGCGCACCTTTTGTTCCTGCAGCTGTCCGGCCTCGGGCCGATCATCAAGCTCAAGCGCATCCTCCATTCGCCTTTCACGCTGCACAAAGGGCTCATGGAGAAGATCGAACGCGAGATCGCGCACGCGCAGGCGGGCAAGCCCGCACGCATCATCGCGAAGATGAATGCGCTCAACGAGGAGAGCGTCGTCGAAGTGCTCTATCGCGCTTCGCGCGCCGGCGTATCGATCGACCTCATCATCCGCGGCGCGTGCACGCTGCGCCCCGGCATTCCGGGCGTGTCGGAGAACATCCGCGTGCGTTCGATCGTCGGCCGCTTCCTCGAGCACAGCCGCGTCTACTGGTTCCAGAACGACGACGAGCCCGAGATCTACTGCTCCAGCG
>CALFNI010000165.1 GCA_937902695.1 uncultured Rhodanobacteraceae bacterium | reverse complement strand
CGCGAGATCGAGGCGCCGTCGTTCTACCTGCACGTCCAGCCGCGCGACTGTTTCGCCGGTGGCGGCATCTGGCATCCGGGATCGCCGACCCTGAAGAAGATCCGCGAGTTCCTCGCCGACAATCCGGCCGCATGGAAGAAGGCGACGCGCGGCAAGGCGTTCCGCGACCGCTTCGAGTTCCGGGGCGAGGCATTGACGCGTCCGCCTCGCGGCTTCGATCCGGGGCACGAATTGATCGCGGACCTCAAGCGCCGCAATTTCGCGGCCGTACAGGGAATTCCGGAGGCGTTGGCCTGCTCCGACGAACTGCGCCCGTTCGTCGTCGACACGTTCAGGCGCATCGCACCGATGATCGATTACCTGTGCGCCGCGGTCGAGCTCGAGTTCTGAGCACGGCCGGTCGCGGCCCGGGCCGGTACGCATGTCCGGCCGGGGCCTGCCCGCTGTTCACCGCCGGTCGCTGAACTGTCCACCTGCGGACAGTCCTGCCGTGTTCCCCCGCAAGCGGCCCGAACAAATCCATCGCAGGCAATGACTTGCCAGCCGGCCTCGGGTCGGCACGCTTCCTGCTCAAGCGAGGCATGGACATCGCCCGCCCCGAACTCAAGAAACGCAAGCGCCGACGCCAGTACCTCATCGGCGCATCGGTCGTCCTCCTGCTCGCGGTCGCCGGCATCGGCCTCGCCCGGCTCGGACCGGCCGTGCCGTCGGTCGAGCGCTCCAGCGTGCTGGTCGACGTCGTCAAGCGCGGCGAGCTGCTGCGCGAGGTGCGCGGGCCCGGCACGCTGGTGCCGAAGGAGATCCGCTGGATCGCCGCCGAAACGGCTGCGCGTGTCGAGCGCATCGTGATCCGGCCGGGCGCCCACGTCACGCCCGACAGCATCATCCTCGAGCTCAGCAATCCGGAAGTCGACGACCAGCTGCTGACCGCGAAGGCCGCCGTGACCGCGGCGCGTTCCGACCTCGCCGCCAAGCGCACCGACCTCAAGTCGAAGCTGCTGGACGAGCAGTCGGCGCTGGCTGCGGCCAGCAGCGACTACGAATCGGCGCGCATGCAGGCCGAAGCCGAGAAGACCGTCGCCGAGAAAGGCGTGATTCCGGCCGTGCAGTACAAGAAGAGCCTGATCCAGCTCGATGCCTCGAAGAACCGCGTGCATATCGAGCAGCAGCGCGTCGCCGAGTTCGGCCGCAACATCGCCGCGCAGCTCGCGGCGGAACAGGCGCGCCTGGACCAGCTCGATGGCGCGCTCGCGCTGCGCCAGCGCCAGGCCGACGCGTTGCACGTGCGTGCCGGGATCGCCGGCGTGCTGCAGCAGGTGCCGGTCGAGGAAGGCCAGCAGGTCGCCGCCGGCGTCAATCTCGCGCGCGTCGCGAAGCCCGGCGAGCTGCGCGCCGAGTTGCGCATCGCCGAGACGCAGGCCAAGGACGTCGTGATCGGCCAGCCGGTCAAGGTCGACACCCGCAATGGCATCGTCGACGGCAAGGTCACGCGCGTCGATCCGGCCGTGCAGAACGGAACGGTGCAGGTCGATGTCGACCTCGAGGGAAAGCTGCCGCCGGGCGCACGACCCGAACTCTCGGTGGACGGCACGATCGAGATCGAACGGCTTCCGGACGTGCTCTATGTCGGACGGCCAGCGTTCGGCCAGCCCGATTCCGAAGTGCGGCTGTTCCGCGTCGACCCGGCCAGCGGCATCGCGAGCCGCGTGCCGGTGCAGCTCGGCAAGAGTTCGGTGAACCTGATCGAGATCGTCAAGGGACTCGCCGCCGGCGACAAGGTGATCCTGTCCGACACCAGCGCGTACGACCAGCATGACCGCATACGCCTCGATTGACGTCGCGTCCCGAAACGCCTCCTCCCGCCGACAAACCGCAAGACCCGCCAAGAGAATCCGCCATGAATGACAGTTCCGCCGGCAACGATCCGCTGATCCGCCTCGACGCGATAAAGAAGGTGTTCCTGACCGACGAGGTCGAGACGCATGCGCTGGCCGGCGTGCATTTCGACATCCGACGCGGCGAATACGTGTCGATCTCCGGCCCTTCCGGCTGCGGCAAGTCGACCCTGCTCGCGATCCTCGGCCTGCTCGATACGCCGAGCGAGGGCGCCTACACGCTCAACGGCCGCCAGGTGGCGGACATCGGCGCGGCCGAACGCGCGCAGATCCGCAACCGGGAGATCGGTTTCGTGTTCCAGGCGTTCAACCTGATCGGCGACCTGACCGTGTTCGAGAACGTCGAACTGCCGCTGACCTATCGCGATGGCGTGTCGAAGGCCGAACGCCGCGAACGCACGGTCGCGGCGCTCGAACGCGTCGGCATGGCGCATCGCGTGAAGCACTATCCGGCGCAGCTGTCCGGCGGCCAGCAGCAGCGCGTCGCGGTCGCGCGCGCGCTGGTCGGGCAGCCCTCGATCCTGCTCGCGGACGAGCCGACCGGCAACCTCGATTCGAAGAACGGCGAGGCCGTGATGGCCCTGCTCGACGAACTGCACAAGGCCGGCTCGACGATCTGCATGGTCACCCACGATCCGCGCTACGCCGAGTTCGCCGACCGGCGCATCTTCATGTTCGACGGCCGCGTCGTCGACGAGGAAACGATGCACCGCCTGCGTCACGAGGAAGACCAGCGCCTGGTGCGGCCGCGTGAGCGCGTGTGACGATGGATCCCGAGACCGCAGCGGCTTCAGCCGCGATGCTTGCAAGGCCCTCTCCTTCAAGGCGTCGGCCGGGCTTGACTCGCGCGTTCCCGGCGCTCGCGCCCCCGCGCCAGCTGCGCCGTTCGCACCCGCTCCCGCGGGTGCGGTCGCGCGGCACTGCCGCGCGCCGGCAGACGACTGCACGGATCGATCCGGTCAAGGCGCTGCACGATGCATGAACCGCCGCGCCGGGGCCGCCCGTGGTTCTTCCTCTCCTGCGCGGTGGTGACAGGAAAGTCATCCGGGCCCGCGATCCGGATTCCGTTCGACATGTCTTTCGCCACGCCGCAATACCCGAGGATTCCATGGACAACGTCAGGCTCGCGTTCCGTTCATTGTCGAAATCACCCGCGTTCAGCATCGTGGCGGTCCTTGCGCTGGCGCTCGGGATCGGCGCCAACAGCGCGATCTTCAGCGTCATCAATGCGATCTTCCTGCGCCCGCTGCCGTACACCGACCCCGCGCAGATCGTGCAACTGACCTCGACCGGATTCGCTGGCGATCCCAATGTCGAACCGTTTTCGTATCCGCGCATGCTCGCGGTGCGCGACCGCCAGCACGTCTTCAGCGATCTGTCGGTGTCCACGCCGAATCCGTTCACGATCACCGGGCGCGGCGATCCCGAGCAGGTGCAGGGAATGATCGTGTCGCAGAACTATTTTCCGCTGCTCGGCGTGCAGCCGATGCTCGGGCGCAACTTCGCGGCCGATGAGGATCGCGCCGGCGGCGCGCCGGTCGCGATGCTGAGCTACGGGTACTGGCAGAGCCATTTCGCCGGACGCGCCGATGCCGTCGGGCAGTCGATCACGCTCGACGGCAAGCCGCACACGATCATCGGCGTGATGCCGAAGAGCCTTTCGGGGTTTCCGCTGAACCGCTTCGCGGTCTTCACGACCGATCCGCACGAGGCGCCGTTCCTGACGCCCCAGCAGGTAGACGAAGGCGGCCTGTTCTACACCGTGCTGGCGCGCCTCAAGCCCGGCGGCGGCATCGGCGCGGCGCGCGCCGCGATGGATGTCGTCACGGCC
>CALFNI010000164.1 GCA_937902695.1 uncultured Rhodanobacteraceae bacterium | reverse complement strand
GGCGGCCCGCAGGGCGCGATGACGAACGAGTTCCACTACCGCTGGAATCCGGAAACGTACGCCGGCGCCGGCTTCGCCGTCGTCACGATCAATTTCCACGGCTCGACCGGCTACGGCCAGAAGTTCACCGACGCCATTTCGGGCGACTGGGGCGGCGCGCCGCTCGACGATCTCAAGGCCGGCTGGGCCGCCGCGCTCCGCAAGTACCGCTTCCTCGACGCCGACCGGGCCTGTGCGCTCGGCGCTTCGTACGGCGGCTACATGGCGTACTGGATCGCCGGCAACTGGAACGATCCGTGGAAGTGCATCGTCGCGCACGACGGCGTGTTCGACAGCCGCATGATGTCGTACTCGACCGAGGAGCTCTGGTTCGACGAGTGGGAGCACCACGGCAAGACCTACTACGAGGATCCTGAAGCCTACGAGAAATGGAATCCGGTCAACCACGTCAAGGAATGGCGCGCGCCGATCCTCGTCGTGCACAGCGATCAGGATTTCCGCATTCCGGTCGAGCAGGGCATCGCCGCGTTCACGGCCGCGCAGCGGCGCGGGATTCCGAGCAAGTTCCTGCGTTTCCCGGACGAGAACCACTGGATCCTGAAGCCGCAGAACAGCGTGCTGTGGCACGACACGGTGAATGCGTGGCTGACGCAGTGGACTTCGGGTGGCCAGTGACGCGCCTTGCGACATATCTCAAATTGAGATAGACTCCACGGCGTGCGTGTGATTTCGAACAAGCGCCTCGTCGATTTCGCGGCGCTTCATCCGGAATCGGCTGTGGCGCTGCAGGTCTGGCGAAAGTGCATCGAGTCGAACCCTGTCGGGCACTTCGCCGCCCTGAAGTCGCTGTTCCGCAGCGTTGATCGCGTCGGCAGGTTTTGCGTGTTCGACATCTGCGGTAACCGGTTCCGGCTCGTTGCGGCAGTGCATTTCGATCGCCAGCTGCTTTTCGTGCGACACATCTTCACGCATGCCGAGTACGATCGCTGGACGCCATGAGCACGAACCTCCGCCACCTGACCCGTCATTTCACAGCGCTTGCCGCCGAGGTGCCGTTGCGCCCGATCCGCTCGGAGCGTGAGTACGAGGGCGCCGTGCGCGCGATGGATGAGCTGCTCGACGCCGGCGGCGCGGACGAATCGGACGTGCTCGCCGATCTTGTCGCGATCGTCGGCGGTTTCGTCGCCGAGTACGAAGAGCGCAAAGGGCATGGGCTTCCCGATGCGGGCGGCGTCGAGGTGCTGCGCTTCCTGATGAAGCGCGACGGGCTTCGCCAATCCGATCTTCCCGAAATAGGGAGCCAGGGCGTCGTCTCCGAAATCCTGCGCGGCAAGCGCGACTTGAATGCGCGGCAAATCCGCGCGCTCGGCGAGCGGTTCGCCGTCAGTCCCGCGACGTTTCTCTAAGGCTGTCGCTCAGCCATCGACCCATTACGTCGCGGCGCCGAACCTTCAGCAGCAGCGCCCACCAGCCCCGCGATAGCGCGCCTGAAGCCGATCGGCGACGAACGCTGCCCGTGGCGGGATCGTGCGTTCCGGATGTTTCGACATCAAATGCGCAACATAGGCGTCGTAGTCCGGAATGCCGGCGATGCGTCGCGCGGCCGCGACGAGCGCGCGCCACGCTCGCGCGACGCGACGCGCGCTCACGGGCGCGCTCCCGCGAGCGCGACGTACGGCGTTTCACACGCCGTCACCGAGGCCGAGCGCCGAGCGGCGCGTGCGGCGCGAAGGCCGAACACGAGCATCGCGACGACCAGCACGCTGAATGTGGCTGCGAGCGCGGCGTCCACGTAGTCGTTGCGGACCACGCGCTGCATGTCCGCGAGCGATTTCGCCGGCGCGAGGATCCGGTTCTGGTCCAGCGCCGCCGCGAACTTGCGCGCGTGCGCGACGAAGCCGATCGCGGGATTCGTCGACAGGACTTTCTGCCAGCCGGCCGTCAGCGTGCAGATCGCGAGCCAAAGGGTCGGCACGAGCGCGATCCAGAGATACCGCTCGCGCTTCATCCTGACGAGACAGACGCTGGCCAGCGTCAGCGCGATCGCGGCGAGCATCTGGTTCGCGATGCCGAACAAAGGCCACAGCGTGTTGATGCCGCCGAGCGGGTCGATGACACCCTGATAGAGGAACCAGCCCCAGCACCCGACGCAGAGCGCGGTCGCGATGAGGTTCGCGATCCACGATTCGGTCCTGCGCAACGAGGGAACCGCAAGCCCCGCGAGCTCCTGGATCATGAAGCGCCCGACGCGCGTGCCGGCATCGACGGTCGTCAGGATGAACAGCGCTTCGAACAGGATCGCGTAGTGGTACCAGAATGCGAGCATGCCGTCGCCTGCGAAGAGCCGGTGCAGGATCTCGGCCATGCCGACGGCGAGCGTCGGGGCGCCGCCGGCGCGCGAGAGGATCGTCGTCTCGCCGATGTCGCTCGCGGCTTTCGCGAGCGTTTCGGGCGTGATCGCAAAGTTCCAGTGCTGGATCGCCTGCGCGGCCGAGTCGACGCTGGTGCCGATCAAGGCGGCCGGCGCATTCATCGCGAAGTAGACGCCGGGATCGAGCACGCACGCGGCGATCAGCGCCATGATCGCGACGAACGCCTCCACGAGCATGGCGCCATAACCGACCAGCCGCGCATCGCGTTCGTTGACGAGCAGCTTCGGTGTCGTGCCCGATGCGATCAGCGAATGCCAGCCCGAGACGGCGCCGCACGCGATCGTGATGAACAGGAAAGGAAACAGCGCCCCGGAGAATACGGGGCCGGTGCCATCGACGAATTGCGTCAGCGCCGGCATCCTGAGATCGGGCATGACGACGAGAATGCCGATCGCGAGCAGCACGACGGTGCCGATCTTGAGGAACGTCGAGAGATAGTCGCGCGGCGCCAGCAGCAGCCAGACCGGCAGCACCGAAGCGAGAAATCCGTAGCCGATCAGGAGCCACGCCAGCGTTCGACCGTCGAGCGTGAAAAGCGGCGCCCACGCGGGATCGGCCGCTACTTTTCCGCCGAGCCAGATCGACACGAGCAGCAGCACGAGGCCGATCAGCGACATCTCGAGCACGCGGCCCGGACGCACGAAGCGCAGATACACGCCCATCAGCAGCGCGATCGGCATCGTCGCCGCGACGGTGAACGTGCCCCACGGGCTGTGCGTGAGCGCCTTCACCACCACCAGCGCCAGCACCGCCAGCACGATCATCATCAGCACCAGCACGCCGATCATCGCCACGATGC
>CALFNI010000163.1 GCA_937902695.1 uncultured Rhodanobacteraceae bacterium | reverse complement strand
TACAAGGTCGGCATGACCGGGCCCCTGGAACCGGTCGGCATCCGCGAGTTCGCGCGCGGGCTCGAGGACATTGTCGTCGTCGAGGAGAAGCGCTCGTTCATCGAATCGCAGATGAAGGAGCACATGTACAACTGGGATCATCACACGCGCCCGTCGATCGTCGGCAAGTACGACGAAGCGGGCGAGTGGGTGCTGCCGTCGACGAGCGAGCTCACGCCCGCGATGATCGCGAAGGTCATCGCCGCGCGCCTGAAGCGGTTCTTCACGAGCGAGCGCATCGACGAGCGCCTCCGATGGATCGCCGCGAAGGAAGCCGAGCTTGCGATGCCGCGCGCGAACTTCCCGCGTGCCGCGCACTACT
This sequence comes from uncultured Rhodanobacteraceae bacterium, assembly GCA_937902695.1. Classification (GTDB taxonomy): domain Bacteria; phylum Pseudomonadota; class Gammaproteobacteria; order Xanthomonadales; family Rhodanobacteraceae; genus Dokdonella_A. The sequence continues at coordinate 1,681 of CALFNI010000163.1, read as the reverse complement.
GCTCGGGCTGTCCGCACAACACGTCGACCGCGGTGCCGGAAGGCTCGCGCGCGCTTGGCGGCATCGGCTGCCACTACATGGTGACGTGGATGGACCGCCGCACCGACACCTTCACGCAGATGGGCGGCGAAGGCGCCACGTGGTGCGGGCAGGCGCCGTTCACCGAAACGAAGCACGTCTTCCAGAACCTCGGCGACGGCACCTATTTCCATTCGGGCTCGCTCGCGATCCGCCAGGCGATCGCGGCGAAGGTCAACATCACGTACAAGATCCTCTACAACGACGCGGTCGCGATGACCGGCGGCCAGCCGGTCGACGGCACGCTGACCGTGCCCGACATCGCGCATCAGGTGCGCAGCGAAGGCGTGCAGACGATCGTCGTGATGTCGGACGACATCGCGAAGTGGTTCAGGCCCGAAATGTTTCCGGTCGGCGTCGAGTTCATCCACCGCGACGAGCTCGATGCGGTGCAGAAGCGCCTTCGCGACGTACCGGGCGTTTCGGTGCTGATCTACGACCAGACCTGCGCCACCGAAAAACGCCGCCGCCGCAAGCGCGGCAAGATGGACGATCCGCAGAAGCGCATCTTCATCAATTCGCTCGTCTGCGAAGGCTGCGGCGACTGCGGCGAGAAATCGTTCTGCGTGTCGGTGCTGCCGAAGGAAACCGAATACGGGCGCAAGCGCGAGATCGATCAGTCGAGCTGCAACAAGGATTATTCCTGCGTGAGGGGCTTCTGCCCGAGCTTCGTGACCGTCCACGGCGGCGCGCTGAGGAAGCGCAAGCCCGGCGCGAGCGTCGACTTCTCGACGTTGCCGCTGCCGGCCGTCGCGACCGATCTCGCGCAGCCGTGGAACATCCTCGTCACCGGCATCGGCGGCACCGGCGTCGTCACGATCGGCGCGCTGATCGGCATGGCCGCGCATCTCGAAGGCAAGGGCGCGACCGTACTCGATCAGACCGGCCTCGCGCAGAAGGGCGGCGCGGTCACGTGTCACCTCCGCATCGCGCGCGCGCCGGGCGAAATCCACGCCGTGCGCATTGCCGCGGGCGAAGCCGATCTCGTGCTCGGCTGCGACATGGTCGTCGTGAACGACTACTGGGCGCTCTCGAAGATCCGCGCCGGCCGCGCGCACGTCGTGCTGAATACGTACGAGGCGATGCCGGGCACGTTCACGATGAAGCCCGACCTCGATTTCCCGGCGAATGAGATCGTCGATGCCGTGACGTACGCGCTCGACGGCGAAAAGCCCGAACTCGTCGATGCGACCGACCTCGCCACGAAGCTGCTCGGCGACTCGATCGCGAGCAATCTCTTCATGCTCGGCTACGCGTGGCAAAAGGGCTGGGTGCCGGTTTCGCTCGATGCGCTGATGCGCGCGATCGAGCTCAACGCAGCCGCGGTGGACATGAACAAGGCGGCGTTCAACTGGGGCCGCATGGCGGTGCACGATGTCGCCGTCGTGCGCGCCGCGGCGCATGCGTCGCCGACGAACACCGTCGCGGCGAACGCGAACGCCGATCCGCTCGACGACGCGGCGATCAGCCGCACGCTCGACGAAGAGATCGCGCGTCGCGTTGCGTTCCTGACCGACTACCAGAATGCGGCGTAAGCGAAGCGCTACGAGGCGCTCATCGATAAGCTGCGCGTGGCCGAGCAGCAGAACTCGCCCGGCTTCAC
>CALFNI010000162.1 GCA_937902695.1 uncultured Rhodanobacteraceae bacterium | reverse complement strand
GATGGACGCCGACGTGCACTTAACCGGCAAGGGCGTCGTGCGGAGCGAGGAACTCCCGATCAGCAACGTCGACACCAGGGTGCGCATGCAGTCCGGCGTGCTGACGCTCGATCCGCTCCGCTTCGACATGGCCGGCGGCAACGTGACCGCGGGGATCCGCATCGACGCGAACGCGGCGCCGCCGAAGGGCGTCATTTCGATCGACGTGCAGCATCTCAAGCTGCATCGCCTGTTCGAGAGCGTCGGCGGGCTTTCCAAGAGCCCGGGCGAGATCGGCGGCACGATCAAGCTCGCCGGCGCAGGCGACTCGATCGCGGCGCTTCTCGGCCATTCCGACGGCTCGCTGCATCTTCTCACCACCGGCGGCCGCGTCAGCGAGACGCTGATGGAGGAAGCCGGCCTCAACTTCGCGAACGTGCTGATCGCGAAGATGAAAGGCGACCAGCTGATCGACGTCGACTGCGCGGCGGCGCAGTTCACGGTTGCCGGCGGCGTCGCGAAGACCGATCTCTTCGTGTTCGACACCGAGAACGCGATCGTCGTCATCGACGGCACGATCGACCTCGGCGACGAGCGCGTCGACCTCACGCTGCACCCGGATACGAAGAACGTGCGCATCTTCTCGCTGCGCTCGCCGCTGCATGTGGTCGGCAACTTCGAGCACCTGGACGTCAGCGTCGACAAGAAGACGCTGCTCGCGCGCGGCGGCGGGGCGCTCGCGCTCGGCGTCATCGCGACGCCGATCGCGGCGCTGGTGCCGTTGATCGCGCCGGGTGGCCGCAGCGAGGAGACGAAGGGCTGCGCGCCGCTGGTCGAGGAGCTGAAGAAGAAGGCGCCGCCGCCGGCGCCGGCCAAACCCGCGCAGAAGCCGGCGAAGAAGAACGCTCGATCCTGACGCGGCGGACCCGGCGAAAAGGCGTGCTATCGTTCCGGCGTGGGGGAGAACACACGCGATGCGGGACTGGTGCGCGCCGTCGGGCCGTGGGCGCTCGCGGCGAGCATCGTCAACATGGTCGTCGGTGCAGGCATCTTTGCCGCACCCGCGTCGCTGGCGGCCTCGGTCGGCTCATACGCGCCGCTCGCATTTCTCGTCTGCGCGATCGCGGTCGGATCGATCGCGATCTGCTTCGCCGAAGGCGGCAGCCGCGTTCCGACCAGCGGCGGTGCCTATGGCTGCATCGAAACCGCGTTCGGACCGCTGGCGGGCTACGTCGCGGGCTCGATGCTCTGGTTTTCCGATCTGCTCGCCTGCGGCGGCATCGCGGCGGCGCTGGGTGACGTCGCGTCGAGCGTCGTTGCGCACGAGTGGCAACCCGCCACCCGCACGGCCGTCGTCGTGCTCTCCGTCGCCAGCATCGCGTTCGTCAATGTTCTCGGCGTCGCGCAGGGCGCCCGGCTGGTCACGGTCGCCGCGATCGTCAAGCTCGTGCCGCTCGTGGTGTTCGTCGTCGTGGGCGCGGCGTTCGTCGACGGCGCGAACTTCGTCGATACGCTGCCGCCGGCCACCGAAGATTTCGGCCGCGCGCTGATCCTCGCGCTCTTCACGTTCACCGGCATGGAAACCTCGCTCTGCGCGAGCGGCGAGGTGAGGGAGCCGTCGCGCACGATCCCGCGCGCGATCGCGATCGCGATGCTTTCGCTGACTTTCATCTACATCGGCGTGCAGATCGTCGCGCAGGGCGTTCTCGGCGCGTCGCTGGCGACGTCGACGGCGCCGCTCGCGGATGCGATGGCGCGCGTCAACCCGGCGCTGCGCGTCTTGATGGTGGCGGGCGCGGCGATCTCGATGCTCGGCTGGCTCGGCAGCGACATCCTCGGCACGCCGCGCGTGCTGTTCGCGTTCGCGCGCGACGGGCTCATGCCGCGCGTGCTCGGGCGCGTGCATCCGACGACGCGAGCGCCGCACGTCGCGATCCTGTCCTACGCGACGATTGCGATCGTGCTCGCGCTGACCGGCACGTTCGCCGAGCTCGCCGTGCTGTCCACGCTGCTGGTGACGGTGCCCTACGTCGGCGGCTGCGCAGCGGCGGTGGTGCTGGCGCGGCGCGGCGTCGCGCTCGCAGGAACGCCCCTCGGTTTCCGCTGGCTTCCGCTGGCGGCTGTCATCGGCATCGGGAGCTGTGTCGCACTGGTCGTGCTCGCGGCGCGCATGGAGATCGTCGGGCTCTTCGCGACGATCGCGGCCGCTGCTGCGATCTACCTCGTGCAGACGCGCGCGGCGCGCGCGCGCGGGACGTCAGCGTAGCTGGCTGTCCTTGCTGCCGCGGCGGTTGTAGCCGGAGAACGCCTTCTCGTCGCGATCGTGCGCTTCCTGGCAGTCGACGCACAGGCGCACGCCCGGCACGGCCTTGCGGCGCGCGTCGGGAATCTTCGCGTCGCATTCCTCGCAATGCGTCAGGCTTTTCCCGCGCGGCAGCTTGCTGCGCGCGCGCTTGACGGCGTCGTCGACCGTCGAGTCGATCTGGTCCTGCACGGCGCCGTCGCCGGCCCAGCCTGTGGCCATGGGAAGTCTCCGAAGTACGTAAGCGGAGGGCGATTGTCACTATCCGCTGATTCGAAGATGGGGTCGAGGGAGCCCGCGGTCAACGGGTTTTCCGACCGCAAAAAAAGGGGGACGCGACTCGCGCCGCGCCCCCGATTTACCAGCCTGATGCGTTACTTCGACGCGGGCCCGACGTTCATCGGCTGGCCGTTCTGCTTGACGCCGTTGCCGCGCACGATGAAGTTCTGTTCGAAGCCCGGAATCGCGTCGGGGATCAGCACCAGCTCCTCCTGGGCGAGATCGGGGCCGGTCGGGCCCGTCGCGCCGTCGAAGCCGTCGGCGAAGATCTGGTCGGTGCCGGTCGGCGCGTTGATGCCGTCCTGGTGGACCATGCCGATCCACGAGCGCGCCTGGTACGTGCCGCTCGTGTCCGCCGTCGCCGGGCTGCCGCCCTGCGCGCCGTGGTACTCGAGCGCGATCAGCACGTCGCCCGGCCCATCGAGCTCGACACCGCCGTTCGGCAGCGTGATCGTCTGCAGGGCGCCGAGCGGATCGGCGACGGCGACGTCGTGCACCGCCGCGACGAGCGTCGCGCCGTTCGACGGATCGGTGTCGTTGTCCTGGTAGACGTAGACATCGAACGTCTCGCCGACGACCGCGCCGACGCCGCCGCCGCTGAGGTCACCGACGAAGACCGTCTGCACGTTGGTCAGCGTGAACGGATAATCGGCCGGGTCCGGCGTGAAGCGGTTCAGCCAGACGAAGTACGTGCCGGGACCGGCGCCGATCGCGTTGATGTTGGCGTCGCTGTCCTGGTGGTTGTCGATCTTGAGGACGCACGCGCCGGCATTGCACAGCGTCGGGGGCGGCGGAAGGCCGGCCGGCTTGACCGCGACGGTGAGATGCTGGTCGGGCGACGCGCCGTTCGATTCGTGCAGCACGACGTTGCCGAACGCGAAGTTGTCCACGTCGGTCTGCGACGGCGTCGCCGTGATCGTGAGCGTCTGCGAGGCACCCGGCGCGAGCGTGAAGCTCGACGGCGAGACGTCCACCGATGCATCGCCGCTGCTCAGCGTGAACGATGCGTTCCAGCTGCCCTGGCTCGCGAGGCGGTTCGTGACCGTGCGCGTCCACGTGCAACCCGCCGAGTCGCACGCTGCGTTGCGCACGTTCGGCAGGTTCAAATCGCGGATCTCGATCGTTCCGCCGCTCGGATTGGCGGCGAGATAATGCGCGCCCGTCTCGTCCATCGTGAGGCCCGCGAGCGCGGCCTTGGTCAGGTCCACGCGGCCGTGGCCGACCTGATCGATCGTCCACGTCGTGGTGCCGTCTTCCTGCGTGCCGTCGGCGTTGGTCGCCGTCGTCAGCAGCGCGGACTTGACCTCGGTCGGCGTCCAGTCCGGATGCACGGCGCGGATCAGCGCGGCCGAACCTGTGACATGCGGCGTCGCCATCGAGGTGCCGCTCATCAGGCCGTAGTTGCCGTCCTGATCGTCGAGCGCGGCGTAGATATTGACGCCGGGCGCGGTGATATCGGGCTTGGTCTCGTCGGCGTACTGGCCGAGCGTCGGCCCGCGATAGCTGAAGTTCGCGAGCACGTCGCCCTGCAGGTTGCCGATGCCGGACGGCACCGTATCGGCCGTCGCGGTGTCTTCGTTAGCGCCGACGAACGTGATCAGCGCATCGCCCGGCGCCTTGTCGATGCTGTACGCCGGCACGTTCGGCGCGCCGGTCGTGTCCATCGAGATCGAGCCGACCTGGTTGTTGGCGACGACGACCATGATCGCGCCCGCGTTCGCGGCGTTGGTGATCTTCTCGGTGAACGAGCACGCCGTGCCGCCTTGCTCGCTCGCGCCGCGGCGCACGACCGCGATCGCGCCCGTGAACGTGCCGGCAGGGAAGCCGCCGTGGTCGGTGCAGCCGGCGAGGTTCGCCGGGTACGACTTGATCGGATTGCCGGCGAGCGTCGGTGCGCCGACAGTCGTGCTGCCGGGCGTCAGCGGAATCGCGCTGATCTCGGCCGGCGGCGTGCCGGGGCCGACGACGGCGAGGATCGGGCTCAGCACTTCGTCCTGTGTCGAGGCGGCGACCGTGGTCATCCACGGGCCGAGATGGTTCACCTTGCTCGTCGGATCGGTCTCGCCGCTCTGCAGGTTGCCGGCCGCGGCGGCGACGAAGATGCCGGCGTTGATCATGTCGAGGAAGTTGCGGTCGTTGTCGTTCCACGGGCTGGTGCCGCCCGAGATCGAGAAGTTGACGACGTCGACCTGGTCCGCGATCGCGTTCTGGATGCCGGCGAGGATCGCCGCTCCGCTGCAGCTGTCGGTCTGGCAGACCTTGTACTGGTGGATCGCCGCGCACTGCGCGACGCCGGACATCGAGACGCCGTCGGGCAGCCCCGGCGCCGGGCTGGCGGTATTGTCGATCGTGTTGCCGGCCGCCGTGCTCGAGGTGTGCACGCCGTGGCCGAAGCCCGGGTTCGCTTCGGGATTCGGGCCGGTGCAATGGTTCGCGCTGCTGGTCGAGCAGTCGACGGCGACGAGCTTGGGCTGAGCGCCCGAGAAGCCGCAGATGCCGTCGTTCGCGAACGAGGGATGATCGCTGTTCGTGCCGCCGTCGAGATCGCCGACGACGACGCCTTCGCCGCGCGTGCCGACGTTGCCGGGCGTGTCGGTGCCGTCCCAGATCTTGTCGGCGCCGATGAACTTCGGACCGCGGAACGTCGCCAGTTTCTCGAAGCCCGCGCGGCGGACTTCGGCGACGCCCGGCACTGACGCGATGCGTGCGGCTTCGTCGGCCGTCATGTCGGCGGCGATGCCGTTCAGCGTGATCGAATAGCTGTGCGCGATGGCGAGCGTGCGGCCGAGCGTCGACTCGATGGCCGCGACGTGCGTCGCGCGCTGCGTCGCGAGGTAGTTGCCGTACGCCTCGGCGGCGGCCGAGTGCACGTCGAGCTTCTGCGCGCGCGCGGTCAGCGCGTGGCCCGTCGCTGCCAGACCCTGCACGGTGCCCTGGTAGTAGAGGAGGCCGTCTTCACTGAACTTTACGATGTAAGTCTCGGCACCGATCGCCTGCTGCGATGCGACCAACGGCGCGGCCTCGACAGGGGCGGACGACTGGAACATCGCCGCTGCCAGCGCAAGACCTACGGCGGAGGCGAGCGCATTCGAACGTAACAACTGCTTCATTCCACTCTCCAACATGAAAGCAAGGCAACGCCATGCGGGGAACGCGTCGCCGCGTCTCCGCAGGGCAATGAAACGGGAGGGTTCTCCCATGCACGGCCGCGCACGCGTCGCGCGAGCGCAACTCGCCGAACTTATCGCGTAACCGTTCGTTTATGCAACGGTCCCGGGACGCAATTTCTGCTCGGCTGTTTGCATGAATCGGCTGTTTTGTACAGTCGGCGATGACCAATGGCATATCGACGACGCGTCGTTCGTCGTGTTCGCGCGATGATGAACGCGCAAACGTTGCGCTTGACGCGCAGGAACGTCGCGTAATTCGTCGCGTCGTGCACGTAGATCAGCAGCGTTCGCGCCCGACTTTCTCTTCGCCGAGCGGTGCGTCCAGCGCGGCCATCGGGAATAAAGAGGCCATGAACCTGAGCGGCGCGAATGCGCCTGCATCGAAGCGCAGCGTGCCTTCCGCGTAGCCCGTCGCGACGGCCGCGTTGAACCGATGCGATGCGGCCGGCGAAAGGTTGACGCGGGGGCGCTCCAGGTCTTCGCTGCACCGCGGCATGACGCGGACACCTGAACGGCGAGCTCAGCAAAGGCGGTCGCGATGAAACGGAGTAGAGTCCGCCGAACTGTGCCGCCAGCGGGGCCGCATGCGAACGAACGACAACGTCATCGTGATTGCCGACGACGATCTCGAGGTCTGCGAAGCGCTCGCGGCGACATTCGAATCGCGCGGCTATACGGTGCGCATTTGCAACGACGGGCTCGCCGCCGTCGCGCTCTGCAAGGAACTACGCCCCGGCGTCGCGCTGATCGACCTCGAGATGCCGGGCATCGACGGCTACGAAGTCGCGCGGCGCCTTCGCGCCGATCCCGAGCTCGCCGACACGCGACTCGTCGCGGTCACCGGCCGATCGGACGAGCAGGCGAGCGCGCTCGCCTGGGACGCAGGCTTCCACGACTTCCTCGGCAAGCCCGCGCCGGTGTCGATGCTGCTGGCGATGATCCGGCGCACGCAGGAAATGCAGGCGATCAAGTCGGCGCTCTGACGCCGCGCCGCGCAGAGGTCAGTCGATTTTTTCGTCGACCTCGCGCCGCGGCTCGATGAACTCGTCCTGCCCGAGGCCTTCCTCGGTCTCGAACTCGTCGTCGAACTGCGTCTCGTCGCCGAAGTCGTCTTCCTCGCCCGGCGTTTCCTCGATGTTCTCGACGAGATCGTCGGGCAGGTCGGGCTCGTCGTCCTGATCGAGGAGCTGTCGTGGCTGGGTCATGTCGTCTGTCTCCCGCGGTTTACTGCGACGTGCGCTCGGCTTGCCACGCGAAAAGCCTACCACCATCGCCGGCGCGTTGCCCGGCGCTCATTGCGCGGGTTCGAGCTGCACGGATCGCGGCGGCAGGCCCATCGCCTGCCGGTAGCGCGCATAGAGCGTGCTGACTTTCGCGACGTAGTCCTGCGTCTCGACGTACGGCGGCACGCCGCCATATTGCGCGACGGCGCCGGCGCCGGCGTTGTATGCGGCCGCGGCCAGCACGCGGTCGCCGCCGTACTGGTCTTCAAGGGCCTTCAGGAGCTTCGCGCCGGCCAGGATCGACTGCTTCGCCGAGAAGGGATCCTTCACGCCGTAGTCGCCGAGCGTTTCCGGCATCAGCTGCATGACGCCCTTGGCGCCTTTCACCGAAACCGCGTCGGCGGCGTAATCGCTCTCGGCGTGCGCGATGGCGCGCAGCCACGCTTCGTCGACGCCCGTCGCGCGCGCGGCGCCGGCAAACTCGCGCTTGAACATGTTGATCTCGGGCTTGCCGGCGTGACCGAGGCCAATGTGCGCCGACGACGACGGCGGCGTCGCGACCGTGAACGTCTGCATCGGCGTCGATCCCGGCAGGTTGCGCGTGCCATAGACGGTCCTGCCGTCCTGCTCGCGCCGGTAGAGCGTGCCATGGAAGACGCCGAGCGCGCCCCAGAGGTTCGGGAGCGCGGCCGCGCCGTCGTCGAGCGTGTTCGCCGTGCACTTCGAGCCGGGCTCGGGCGCGGTCGAAAGGCTGACCGTGCCGTCGCGCAGGCAACGCCATACCGTGCGTGCCCGGGCCTCCGGGCTCGCCGTCATCACCACGATCAGGAGCAGCAGCAGCAGCAGGCGGGCCGGGCTCATATCCTCGCTTGTGGGTACGGGCGGTCCATTGGGCCGCAGTGCCGATGAATGCGTGCTAATCCGCGTCTTCGAACGCGACGTCGGCGATCCAGTTCCGCGCGCGTCGCGCCAGCCGCTCGGATGCGGCCTCGCCGTCGAGATTGGCCGACATGGGACGCAGGAGCGCCGGATCGACGCCGTCGAACGTATTGACGTTGACCACTGCGTAGAGGCGCCCGTCGACGCGGCTCGTCACGACCGGCACGACCCCGCACGCGGCGCAGACATGAAATGCGGCCGTGCCGGTGCCGAACGCGTAATCGGACATGCGCGCGCGGTCGCGCACGCGAATGCGAAGCGACCCGCCCGGGCACGACGTCCAGACCCCGCCGTGGCGCGTGCAGAACGTGCATGTGCAGGCACGGGCCGGAATCCCGGCCGGATCCGGCTTCCAGTCGAGCTCGTATGCGATGTTGCCGCAATGGCAGCTGCCGGCGATGCGCATGGGGATGACTATAGTGCGAGTGCCGCGAACGGGAAAATATCTGTTTCCCGTAACAATTCATTGGAAACGGCTTCGCGAGCTGCGACGCAGTCACCAGCGCGGCCGCGCAGGATGGTGTCTGATGCATGTCGTTGTCCGTCGCGTGCAGTGAAGTTCCGATGCCGTTCTCGAAGTCGCATGTCCGCCGTGTCGCGCTCGCGCTCGGCCTCCTCAGCAATGCAGCCCTGGCCGCGCCCGGATGGAACGGCGCCGCCGATCTGCCCGTGGCGCGGGCATCGCATTCGGTCAGCGTGCTCGCTTCGGGAAAGGCGATCGTCGTCGGCGGCATCGATGCGTCCGGCCAGGCGACGTCAGCAACCGCGCTCTACGACATGTCGCTCGACCAGTGGCACGCGGCGGCGGCGCTCGCGGTCGCGCGCGCCGATCATACGGCGACGGTCATCGAAAGCGGCCGCCTGCTCGTCGCGGGCGGGACGCACGCCGGAGCGGTAACCGACGCCGTCGAGATCTACGATCCGGCGAGCGACGCATGGTCGAATGCCGCGAGCCTCTCCCATCCGCGCGCGCATGCGACAGCGACGCTGCTCCGCGACGGCCGAGTCCTCCTCGCCGGCGGCACCGACGACGCAGGCCCGATCGACAGCGCAGCGCTGTTCGATCCGTCGACCGGCGCGTGGTCCGCGGCGGGCGACATGCCCGACGCACGCAGCGGACACACGGCGACGCTGCTGCCCGACGGTCGCGTGCTCGTCGTCGGCGGCGAAGCGAACGGCGCGAGTCTCGCCGGTGCCGCGTTGTACGATCCGTCGAGCAACGGCTGGACCTCCGCGCGCGATCTCTCCGTCGCGCGCGCGCATCATTCGGCGGTGCTGCTTCCGAACGGACACGTGCTCGTCGCCGGCGGCTCGGACGGCGGCACCTACCTTCGGAGCGCGGAGCTCTACGATCCGGCGAGCGACGCGTGGACGACCGTCGGCTCGCTCGCCGACGCGCGCGCCGACGAAACCGCGACGCTGCTGCCGAACGGCGACGTGATCGTCACGGGCGGCCTCGCCGCGCAGGGGCCGATCGCGACAGCCGAAACCTTCGATCCCGCAAGCGCGGCGTGGACACGCGCCGGCGCGCTGCTCGTTGCGCGCGACAGGCACGGTGCCGTGCTCCTCGCCAATGGACAGCTGCTCGTGACGGGCGGCATGAACGCAGCGGGTTCGCCGGAGACGAGCTCGGAGCGCTACGACGCGTCGACCACCGCGTGGACGTCAGCGAGCGATCTCGCGATGTCGCGTTTCGGGCATTCGGCGACGCTGCTCGGCAACGGCGACGTGCTGATCGCCGGCGGCAGCCGGGGTCCGGCAGACATCGTCGGCGCATCCGAGCGATACCACGCCGACAGCGACACCTGGACGAGTTCCGGCGTGCTGCATACGCCGCGCTTCTATCACACGGCGACCTTGCTGCAGAACGGCGAGGTGCTGGTCGTCGGCGGCGAAGGCTCGACGAACGTGCTCGATACCGCCGAGCGGTATCGGCTCGGCACCGACGCATGGAGTCCCGTCGGTTCGCTGGCGGCGGCGCGAGAGCTGCACAGTGCGACGCTGCTCCCGGACGGCCGCGTGCTCGTCGCGGGCGGTCTCGCCTTCAACGGAACCACGCTCGGCAGCGCGGAGCTCTACGATCCACGCTCGACGCGCTGGCAGGCGGCGGCTGCGCTTGCGACACCGCGCTTCTATCACACGGCGACGCTGCTCAAGGACGGCAGGGTGCTGGTCGTCGGCGGATTCGGCACCTTCGCGATCTTCGCAAGCGTCGAGATCTACGATCCCGCGACCGATACGTGGCGGCCCGGCGCGAGCCTTGCGACGCCGCGCTTCCAGCATCGCGCGACGCTGCTCGCCGACGGACGTGTGCTGGTATCGGGCGGCAACGACAGTACGCATGCGCTGTCGAGCGCCGAGCTTTACGATCCCGGGAGCGACACCTGGAGTCCCGCCGGCGATCTCGTCGTCGCGCGCGCGGGGCACTCGGCGACGCTGTTGCGAAACGGCGAGGTGCTGGCCGCCGGTGGCGCGTCGAGCGGTCAGGCCGACGAGCTCTACGATCCGTCGACCGACACGTGGAGCGCGGTCGCCGGCATGTCGCCGCAGCGGACCGCGCACAGCGCGACGCTGCTTGCCGATGGCCGCGTGCTGATCGCGGGCGGCAGCATCAACGGCACCGATCCGCTCGCTGGCGCGGAGACATTCGACGCCGACACGACGATCGACGCCAGCCGGCGTCCTTCGCTGACGCGGGTGACGCCGCTCCTGACCGGCACGAATCCGCTGGACGCGAGCGGCGCGGGGTTCAGGCCAGGCATCGAGGCGTCGGGCGGCGGGACGCGCGAATCCGCGACCAACTATCCCGTCGTCGAGGTCATGCGCCCCGACAACGAAGAGGTCACGTGGCTCTTCGTCGATCCGTCGACAGCGTTCGACGACGTCTCGTTCGGCTCGGTCGCCGACGCATTCGGCGAGTTTCCCAACGGACCGCTCTTCGTGACGGTGTTCGTCAACGGCGTGCCAAGCCGTTCCGCCGTGACGCTGCTCGCGCCCGGCGATCCGATCTTCGCCGACGGGCTCGACGACTAGGGCTATTCGACGTAGGGAACGGCATCGACCGGGCAGGTCTTGACCCGCTGCTGCACCGTGCTGCGCAGGTCGCTGACCCAGCATTCGTCGAACACCGAGCAATAGCAGACGTTGAACGCGAGCTTGAAGCGCGCATCGTCGAGTTTCGTCCAGAGGGGCGCGTTGGTGTCGGTCTTCGGGAGGTGCAGCAGCGTCACTGAATCCGACGCGCGCAGCACGCGCTTGATCAGCTTCGAGGAGATCATGCGATTGTCGGTCAGTGCGGGCAGGTCCGGCGTTTCGCGCGGCGTTTGCGCCGGGACGCAGCACGCGGCAATGAGCGCGGCCCAGCCGCGCACCGGTTTGCCGTCGTAGCTGATCGAGAACGACTCGACCTTCGCCGGCCCGACGCCGGCGTTACGGACCATGATGTCGATCTCGGGCGTGCCGTTGTTGCCGGTGTTGGAGCTTTCGTATTCGAGGTACGGCCACGATTGCGCCTGGACGAGCGGGGCCATGTCGTCGCCCTGGCTCAGCGAGAGCCAGATCGACGTGACCGAGGTGACCAGCGCCGCCAGCGCGACGGCGAGCTCGAGCGCGTGACCCAACCGTCCATTCGACTTCAGCATGCGTCGTGTTCCCGGCGATGTGATCGATAGTCCGATGCGTCGGCGGCGCGAAGCGTTGGTATCCGCTGCGGCCCGAAGCCGACGGGCTCGGCAGAGGTCTTCTGCATCGTTCCTTGCCGGACGCCTAACGGGAGGCGGGCGCTACGGTGATCCGCTCATGACGTTTTCACGTTGGATCGGCTCTATTACGTCGGATGGACGACGTAGCCGAAGGCGAAACGAATCGCCGCCGCCGAGAAGCAGCCTTGCGGATCATTGCCGCAAAGCTGCTGCGGCGGCGCCGCGCACTGACCGACAAGCAGCTCCTCGACGCGGAGGCCCGCCGAGAGGCCGCGCGCGCGAAACCGACGGGCAGGAAATAACCCGAGCCGGTCCCGATGGACGTCAGGCCGCCCGCACGACATCGCGCGCCGGATACTGGCCATCGACGCGTTCGCGCAGGAACGTGTCCGGATCCTCGCAATTCGCCAGCGCGGTGAAGAGGCCTTGCGAGACGCCGGTGAAGTCGCGCACGGCGCCGTTGCGGTAGGCGACGCGAAGGCGGTGCAGTCTCGCCGCGAACGAGGCGGTGCGAAGCTCTCGGGAATCCAGGTCGACGACTTCCATTGATCTCCAGGCCCTTGCGTGGTGCGCAGCGCCCGCGAAGGGCGACGAATGTAAAGCTCAGGTAGAGTCTGCCTGCCTGATCGTTAGAAAAGCATCCTGCAAATTGTTACAGGGACGTTCGAGCGTTGCGGGACGTACGTTTCGGGCGTAACGAGGGGGGACCATGGGCTCTGACCGGACCGGATTTTCCGGACATGCGGCGCGATCGTTCGCGGCGGCGCTGCTGCTGGCATGCCCTGCGGCGATGGCGGCCGGACGGCCGTCGCTGGCGATTACCGACGTGTCCATCGTCGACGTCGAGCACGGCGGGCTCGTCGGTCCGCGTACGGTGCTCATCGCCGACGGCCGCATCGTCAGCATCGATGCGCCGTCGGACGCCGCGATCCCCCGCAACGCCGAGCGCATCGACGGCCATGGCAGGTTCCTGATGCCGGGTCTCGTCGACATGCACGTACACCTTTTCAACAACGCATCGCACCGGCCGTCGAATACGTGGTCATTCCCGATGTACGTCGCCAATGGCGTCACCGGCGTGCGCGAGATGGCGGCGGTGGCCGACGACATCGCGACGGTGAAACAGTGGCGCCGCGCGATCGACGACGGCAGCCTCGTCGCGCCGCGCATCCTCGCGGCCGGCATCGTCGCGTGGGGGCCGTCGCCGGAGGAGGCCACGCATCAGGTCGATGTGGCCGCCGATGCCGGAGCCGATTTCATCAAGGTGTTCACCGAGCTTCCGGAGCCCGCATGGCGCGCCGTGCTCGAGGCTGCGAAGCGGCGCTCGTTGAAGATCATGGGTCACGTGCCGGGCGGCGTGTCGGCGGTGGCGGCGGCCGAAGCCGGCGAGCGCAGCGAAGAGCATCTGATGCAGGTGTTCGAGGCCTGCTCGCCGCTGGAGCAGGGCCTGCTCGATGCACGGCGCGGTCTCGCGGGACGGGCGCTCGTCGCGCGCCGCGACGCCGACGAGCCGCGCGTGATCGCGGCGTTCGACGCGCCCACGTGCGATCGCACGGCAACCGCGCTCCGCCGTGCGGGCGAAGTGCAGGTGCCGACGCTCGTGCTCTACCGCGTCGATTCGAAGCCGCTCGATACGGCTCCTTCGCGCGATCCGCGCTGGAAATATCTTCGCCCCGACGAGCGCGTGCGCTGGCAGCGCTTTGCGCAGGAAACGAGCCCCGAGGAGCGCGACGTCGCCCCCAAACGCTGGGCCGTGGCGACGAAGATCGTCGCGTCGCTGCATCGCGCGGGCGTGCCGATTCTCGCCGGTACCGATTCGCCGATGCTGGATATCTATCCGGGCTACGCGCTACACGACGAGCTCGCGAGCCTGGTCGACTCGGGATTTTCGCCGGCCGAGGCGCTGCGCGCCGCGACGCTCGCGCCGGCGACGTTTCTCGGCATCTCGGCCGAGGCCGGCACCGTTGCGCCGGGCAAGCGCGCCGATCTCGTGCTGCTCGACGCGGATCCGCTGCGCGATATCCGCAACGCACAGCGGATCGCGGCCGTCGTGCTCGACGGACGGCCGTTGCGCCGGGCCGCGCTGGACAGCCTTCTGGCGGACTCGGCGCGCGCACAAGGTCCGTGATGGCCGGCGCGCGGGCGTCTGTCGAGCGAAACGTCTCGCGCGCCGGTGCCTTGCCGGCGTGTCGGCGCGCTCAGGCGAGGTGTTCGAACAGGAACGCGATATAGGCGAAGATCGCGCAGGCGGCGACGCCGGCGAGGAACTCGTGGTAGCGCGGGTTCGCGATGAGCACGCCGCTGATGCCGGCGGCGGCAAAGGCGATATGGAAGCCGAGATCGGCCGGTCGCGGCAGCGTGTGCTCGATCAGGAGCTGCTTGGCGATGCTGAGCGCGATCAGCATCGCCAGGAGAGACTGGAACCAGCGCCGATGGCTGTAGTAGTGCTCGCGAAGGTCGACGTGCGCATCGCCGAAGATGTCGGGCAGCACGAGCGCGGCGAGCAGGTAGGTCACGATCGTCTGCGCGAGAACGGCCGAGAACTCGAGGAACGTCCATGCCTCGTGGTGGCGCAGGCCGAACATCGACCACCACGACTGCACCGCGATCACGATGACGAGCACCGCCCAGAGCACCGTGGGCCAGTAGCCCCGGATGCGCATGCGCGCGTGCATGAGGCCGCGAACGCCCTTCAGAACCTGCGTGATCGCAAGGCCGAGGATCAGCGAGATCAGGACCGAGAGGTAGCTGAAGGCGTCCATGTCGTCGCGAGGATACTGCAGGAGCGGCGTCAGCCGCGATCGTGCGCGTCGTCGCGCTGAAGCTGCTCGTGCATCGACGATGCCTGCGCCAGACGCGCGGCCTGTGCCGTCAGGTAATTCTTCTCGGGCAGGCTTGCGGTCTTGCCGGCCGCGAGGAGAAAACGCGCGATCGCGCCTTGCCGGTCGCCCGCGCGATCGAGCAGGTGCGCGCGCGTGGCGTCGAGCCGATGGCTCCCGGCGAGGCCGCCGCTCGCGTCGATCGCATCGAGCAGGTCGAGCCCCGCGCGCGCGCCGTGGACCATCGCCGTGGCGATCGCATGATTGAGCGCGATCATCGGGCTGTCCGCTATCTGCTTCAGCACGCCATAGAGCGCGAGGATCTGCGGCCAGTCCGTGTCCTCGACGCGTGCGGCTTCGTCGTGCAAGGCCGCGATCGCGGCCTGCAGCCGATAGGCGCCGACCGATCCTCCGCACAGTGCTGCCGACACGAGCGCGACGCCTTCGTCGATCGCGTCGCGGCTCCAGCGCGAGCGATCCTGCGCTTCGAGTGGGATCAACTCGCCGTTCGGGCCGACGCGCGCGGCGCGGCGCGCGTCCGTAAGCAGCATCAATGCGAGCAGACCGGCCACTTCGCCGTCGTTCGGCAGCAGTGCGCGCACCGCGCGCGCGAGGCGGATCGCTTCGTCGGAAAGCTCGATGCGCTGCAGCGCATCGCCGCTGCTCGCCGTGTAGCCCTCGTTGAAGATCAGGTACAGCACGTGCAGGACCGACGCGAGTCGCGCATCGCGCTCGCGGCCTGACGGAACCTCGAACGGGATGCCCGATGCCCTGATCGTCTGCTTCGCGCGGCTGATCCGCTGGGCAAGCGTCGCCTCGGGCACGAGGAACGCGCGGGCGATCTCCGCCGTCGTCAGGCCGCCGACCGCGCGCAGCGTCAACGCGATCGCCGACGACGGCGTCAGCGCCGGATGGCAGCACATGAAGACGAGCGCGAGCGTATCGTCGTCGTCCGGTGCGCAGTCGGCCTCGTTCGCGCCGGGATCGCGGAACGGCCACTCCTGACGTACGACGAATGCCTCGCGCTCGCGCCGGGCGATATCGCTGCGCAGCTGATCCGTCATGCGGCGCGCAGCGACATGGATCAGCCACGCGCGCGGACGCTCGGGCAGGCCTTCTTCCGTCCACTGCCTCGCCGCGGCGAGCAGCGCTTCCTGCACCGCATCCTCGGACGCCGCGAAATCGCCGAAGCGGCGCACGACGGCGCCGAGCACCTCCGGCGCAAGCGTGCGCAGGAGGTGTTCGACTTCGATGCCGACGGTGCTCGCCCTCACTGCTCGGTGGGCGGCGCGCTCATGACCTGGCGCACCTCGACCGGCATGTAGAGCGGCGCGCCGCCCTTGCCGGGCGCGGCGGAGATCGTCGCGGCGATTTCGTACGCGCGCTTCGTGCTGTCGACGTCGACGATCCAGAAGCCGGCGAGGAACTCCTTCGCCTCGGCGAACGGTCCGTCGGTGTCCGGCGTGCCGTCCTTGCGGGCGCGAATGCTCTTCGCTTCCTCGGGTCCGGCAAGTCCCTGTCCATCGACGAACTCGCCGGCCGCCTTGAGCTTCTCGTTGAGGCCTTGCATGAACGCGATGTGCGCATGGATATCCTTCGGCGCCCACGTGCCGATGCCGGCCGTCGTCCAGCCTTCCTTCGGGGCATGCATCATCAGCATGTATTTCATGGCCTCGCTCCTCTCGCTTCGCGCCCGGGATGGGCGGTTCGAGGTGTAAGTCGGAACACGGCGCGGTGTCTCGACATTCCCCGGACAATTATTTTCGGCCGCCGCGCCTCACGGCGCCGGCCACCGGGGCCGAGCATAAGACGAGGGCGAGGGCGATGTCGCGCGAGCGGGTGGCCGGCGTCGAGGCGACAAGCGGGCGCCCGATCCGTCCGGGCGCGCCATGCGACTTTCGGGAGCGCACGCGTGTTTTGCGTCTGATCTATTCGTCCCGCGCGCCGGATGCCGCCTGCGGATCGTTCGGTATCGGCGGCGGATGGTCGAGGCCGGGCAGCGGCGTCGGCGGCGTCTGCGGTTGCGCCGGTTCCGGCGGAACGATCGGAGGGTGCGTCGGAACCGGCTGCGGCGTGCCGGGCGAGGGCGCATGGGGCCGCTCCATGCGCATCAGGCTACTTGGTAGAGAGCGCTGACGAACGCGGCATCGTC
>CALFNI010000161.1 GCA_937902695.1 uncultured Rhodanobacteraceae bacterium | reverse complement strand
GTCCATGTCGGCGTTCGCGCCCTGCACGTAGTGATGCGCCTGCACGCGCTTGACGGCCGCGATCTGGTCGCGGATCAGCGCCGCGCGCTCGAACGCGAGCTCGCTCGACGCGCGCTCCATGGTGCCGACGAGCTCCTGCATCACCGCATCGGCGCGGCCGTCGAGGAACATCGCCGCATGGCGCACGTTCTCGGCGTAGGCCTCGGGCCCGATCAGCCCGACGCACGGCGCCGTGCAGCGGCCGATCTGGTGCTGCAGGCACGGCCGCGAGCGGTTCCTGAAATAGCTGTCCTCGCAGTTGCGGATCCTGAAGAGCTTCTGGATCAGGTTGAGGCTTTCGCGCACGGCGCCCGCGCTCGGAAACGGCCCGAAGTATTTGCCGCCGCCGCTGCGCGCGCCGCGATGGAACGCCAGGCGCGGGTATTCGCCCGGCGTCAGGTGGATGTACGGATAGCTCTTATCGTCGCGCAGGACTATGTTGTAGCGCGGCTTCAGCGACTTGATCAGCTGCGCTTCGAGCAGCAACGCCTCGGCCTCGGTGCGCGTGACCGTCGTCTCGATGCGCGCGATCTGCTGGATCATCGCGGCGACGCGCGGGTCCATGTGGATCTTGAGGAAGTAGCTGCCGACGCGCTTCCTGAGGCTGCCGGCCTTGCCGACGTAGAGCAGCTCGTCGTTCGCGCCGAACATGCGGTAGACGCCGGGCGAGTTGCTCAGCGTGCCGACGAAGGCCTTGCCGTCGAACTCGGGCTGTGACTCGGGTTGGGACATGCGTCCATTATGGTGGGTCGGTCAAGCGCCAAAGCAAGAACCCACAACCGTCGTGCCCGCGAAAGCGGGGACCTGGCGTCTTTGATTTGCCGCGCGACTATGAAAGGCACTGGGTCCCCGCTTTCGCGGGGACGACGATGAGTAGCGTTGCGCGCGAACCCTCAGGCTTCGCCGACGCCGACGTGCTTCGCCGCCCCGCTGTTGAGATCGATCCGCATGACCTCGTGCACGTTCGTGTTCGCGACCCAGAGCACGCCCGCCGCGAGCGAGAGCCCGCCCGGCTCGTGGAACCGGTAGTTGATGCGCAGCGCGCGCACGTCGCCGCTCTTGCGGTTCAGCACCTTGATGCCGTTGTTGTAGGTGTCGGCGATGAACACGATCCCGCGCGGATCGACCGCCACGCCGAGCGGATTCGAAAGCCGCGATTCGGCGCGCGAGCCCGGCGCATCGCCGAACTCGTAGAGGCCCGTGCCGACCGCCGTTTCGACCTTCGCCTCGTCGACATGCACCCAGCGGATCGCCGACGCGGCCGCATCGGCGACGACGAGGTGCCGGCCCAGCACCGCGAGCCCGCTCGGCTGCGCGAAGCTGGCGCCGCCGCCGTTGCCGTCGACGAGGCCGAGCTGTCCGCTGCCGGCCAGCATCGAAACCAGCTCCGTCGCGAGATTGATGCGCCAGAGCTGGTGGAGACCCGACACCGCCACGTAGAGATCGTCGCCGACGAGCGCGAGATCGCTCGGCGAATGCAGCGCGGCGTCGTGTGCCGGCATCTCGTGCGGGCGCATGCGACCGGGCCGGCCGCGGCCGACGAGCGTGTCGACCGTGCCGGTGGCGAGCGAGATCCGACGCACCGCGTGGTTGCCGCGGTCGGCCACGAACAGCGTCTCGCGCCAGTGCGCGAGACCTTGCGGATCGTCGAAGCAGGCCTCCCCTTGCAGGCCGTCCGAAAATCCCGGGTTGCCGGAGCCGAACTGGCGCAGCACGCGACCTTCGTGCGTGCATTCGAGGATGCGATGGTGGCCCGAGTCCGCGATGTAGACGGTTTTCGCGTCGGCGAGCAGCTTGCCTGGAAATGCGAGCGGCAGGCGAGGCTCGGGCCGGAGCGCCGGCGGCGCCGGCTCGTAGATGCGCAGGTCGCGGATCGCCGCTTCCTCGAGCAGCCGGCCGATCGCCGTCTCGATCTCGCGGCGACGTCCTTCGCCGGCGAAAACCGCCGCGAGCCGGCCTTCCGCGTCGATCAGCGCGACCGTCGGCCACGCGGTCACGCCGTAATCCTGCCAGAGCCTGAAACCCGGGTCGTTCGCGACCGCGTGGCGCAGGCGATGCCGGTTCACGGCGCGCAGCACGCCCTCGCCGGCGACCTGCTGCGGATACTTCGGGCAATGCACGCCGACGACGGTGAGGCCATCGTGGTACTTGTCCTCGAGAAAGCGCAGATCCGGAACGAGGCTCCAGCAATTGACGCAGTCGTACGTCCAGAACCAGAGCAGGATCACGCGGCCGCGCAATTCGGAAAGCTGCGGCCCGCGCGTCGCGTTGACCCATTCGAGATCGGCCGGAAACTCCTTCGCGGGCGCACGCGACGTCATGCGCGCGCCTTCGCGCGCGATGCGTCCAGACGCTCGATCAGGAGCGCGCACCCGCGCCGCGCGAGATCGAGCACGTGCTCGAAATCGCGGCGCTCGCCGTAGTACGGATCGGGCACTTCGTCGAGCCCTTCGAATCCGACATGCGCGAGGAACAGCTCCGCGTCGCGCGCATCCGCGCGGGCCGGGCGCCGCTGCAGCGCGCGCAGGTTGACGCGATCCATCGCGAGCACGAAATCGAAGGCGTCGAAATCGGCCGCCTGCACCTGCCGCGCACGATGCTGCGCGAGCGGATACCCATGCGATTGCGCCATCTCGATCGCACGCGGATCGGCGCCTTCGCCGACGTGATAGCTCTCGGTGCCTGCCGACGCGACGTCGGCCGCGATGCCCGCGCGCGCGAACTCGACGCGCGCGACGGTTTCGACCATCGGAGAGCGGCAGATATTGCCCATGCAGACGAACAAGATGCGCGTTTTTTCCTGCTCGCTCATGCGCCCGGCATTGCAATCGTGGGTCGAAAACGCGTCGAAAACATGCGTTCCGAGGCTAACACAATCGGAGTTTCGAGGCGGATGGGAGAGGATTCGCGTGCCTCCGAACCTGGACGAGACGCAGGCTCTCCTTTCGCTCTGGAGCGTCGCCCGGTCGATGCGTCCGATGTGCCGACGGAGCGCATGGCAATCCGGGCACCGGCTGCAACGTGTTTCGGGCGGCGACGGTGTCCGCAGCAACGCTGCGGTCACGGCTTTCTCAGCTTGCTATTCGTTCTTCAACGCGCCGCGAACATTGAGTCCGGCGAGCGCGACCTGCAAGGCGACCAGGGCGTAGGCGCGCGCGTGCACGCCCCACACGACCCACAGGACGTTGCTCAGGATGAACAACCAGAAACCCCAGCCGCGTTTGCCGGAGCGTTGCGAGGCGACGAGCCAGGCGGCAATGATCGTGACGGCCATCGCAGGCCACTGCAGTGCATCCAGATCGTCCATGCGTCGCCATGACTGCCGGCCTCTACGAGGCAATCGCCTTGAG
>CALFNI010000160.1 GCA_937902695.1 uncultured Rhodanobacteraceae bacterium | reverse complement strand
GCGCCTGCTTGCATCTCATTCGGCTTGGCGCCGCGGCGCCGAGAGCGATGCCGGCGGGAACGGCGCCGGCACGCCGCGCGGTGCACCCGTCTGCGCCGCTGATCCGCGCGCAGGAGCAGCCGGTTTCGACGTGAGGGGTTCCGACTTGCCGGCTTTGCGTCGTTCAGTCGGCGCGCGGATGCGGTACAGGCACGAAGGCGCCTAATGCACGCAAGACTCTGGGCTCATCGAGCCCTCAACGATGGAGTATCCCGATGAAGATCCACACCTCGATGCTTGCCGTGACACTGATGTGTCTGTCGCCTCTCGCGCTCGCCAATCACGATCCAGATGCCGCGCAGATGGGCCATTCGCGCATCGATGCCAACGGCGACGGCTGGATCTCGCAGGACGAGTTCATGACGCACCAGCAGGAAATATGGAACCGCCTGCCGAAGAACGCGAACGGCATGGTGTCGACCAAGGACATGCCGACGCATCACGACAAGATGATGCGCCACGGTGGCAAGACCATGCAGGACGACTCCATGCAGGGTGACCAGGCGAAGCAGGACAAGGTGAAGCCGACCGAATCGCAGGATCAATAGGCGCCGACCGGTCCCGGCACAGGCCTGGATGCACGCGAAGCCGATGCGAAGGGCTCGACGGTTCGAAACGCGCGTTTGGCATTGCGGTTTGTGCGCCAATGTGTGCTAATGCCATCCATATGGAATCCATATGGATGGTATAGCATGAGTACCGCGCTGAGCCTTCGTCCCCGCGGCGGCGACACCGAAAAACTCACGATCAACCTCGGCGTCGTGGATCTCGGTCGAATCGATCTGCTCGTCGATGAAGGCTTCTACTCGAATCGCACCGATCTCATCCGCACCGCGGTCCGCAACCAGTTGTCCGTTCATGAGCAGGCCGTCAACGAAAGCGTGTCGCGGCGTTCGCTCGTCCTCGGCCTGCGGCACGTGGACCGCGACGAGCTCGAGCGCCTCAAGGCAGCCGGCGAGACGCTGGACCTTCGCGTCGTCGGTCTCGCCCGCATCGATGCATCCGTCTCGGCGGCTCTCGCGCGCGCGACGATCCGGTCGGTGAAGGTGCTCGGCGCGCTCCAGGCAAGTCCGGCCGTCAGGAAAGCGCTCGCCGATCGCATCGCATAGAACATCCAGCAAGGAATCTCCCCTGAAAATCCTCGATCTGTTCCGCCATCGGCTGAAGGCGTCCACCCTCGACGCGCGGTCGCGTGCGCCATCCGCCGCATCCTCCGCCAGCACGCCCACGGTCCTGCCGTTTCGCCGGCCGGCGTCGGACGGCGTCGGCGCGGTGATCGAAGAGGCATTGTCGAAGGCCGGGCTGCTCAGCCGCAGCCGCCTTCCCGGCGATGACCGGGCCGATGCCGACTCTCCTGCCCTGCCACGCCCGTGGCGAACCGAAGACATGCGGAGCGCGAACGACGCCACGAGCGGCACGTTCCAGCGCCACTCGTTCAGCAATGCGGCGGGCGCGAGGGCGTATGCGCTCTACGTGCCCGCACGTTACACCGACGAATCCGCGCCGGTCGCGCTCGTGGTGATGCTGCATGGCTGCACGCAGTCGCCGGAAGACTTCGCCGCCGGCACGCGCATGAACGAGCTCGCGGACGCGCGCGGCTTTCTCGTCGTCTATCCGGAACAGCCGGCGCGCGCGAACGGCTCGCGCGGCTGGAACTGGTTAGTGCCGACTGACCAGGAGCGCGGTTCGGGCGAGCCGTCGATCATCGCCGGCATCGCGAGCGAAGTGGCACAGCAGTACCGGATCGATCGCGATCGCATTTTCGTCGCCGGATTGTCCGCCGGGGCCGCGATGGCCGTCGTCCTCGGCGAAACGTATCCGGATCTGTTCGCGGCGGTCGGCGCTCATTCGGGTCTTCCGTTCGGCGCCGCGACCGACGTGCCGTCGGCATTCGCGGCGATGCGGAGCCCGAGCGCGTCGCGCGGTCCCGATCGCGCGGGCGGACGATCCTCGCCATTCCAGACCGAGGCCCTGAAGGCGCCCCGCACGATCGTGTTTCACGGCGACATCGATTCGACGGTCCATGTCGGCAACGGCCTCGCCATCGCGGAAGATGCGCTTCGCGCCGCGCCCGGCAGTAGCGATCTTCGAAGCCGCACCGAGCAGGGTCGTGCGCCCTCGGGCCGCCTCTTCACGCGCGCGACGCACGTCGACGCCGACGGATGCACGCGGGTCGAGCGCTGGATCCTGAGCGGTGCGGGACACGCATGGTCGGGTGGCAGCGCAACGGGCTCGTTCACCGATCCCGAGGGTGTCGATGCATCGGCGGAGATGATCCGGTTCTTCGGCGCGTAGAGGCGGCTCCATGATCGGGCTGCGGGAGCAAAGCGGCGGAATGGCCGACCGGCATCCAGGTCGTGACTTCAGACACCGCGCGCCATGCGCGCGCCCCCACGGGGCGGAACAGGGCGCGGATGGCGAGCG
>CALFNI010000159.1 GCA_937902695.1 uncultured Rhodanobacteraceae bacterium | reverse complement strand
GGAGCTCGCGCTGATGCGCGGCCAGCAGCACGGCAAGCTCAACGTCGGCATCGTCTCGACAGCGAAGTATTTCGCCTCGCATATGCTCGCGACGTTCCTCGAGACGCACCCGGGTGCGGAGCTTTCGCTCAAGGTCGAGAACCGCGCGCAGATCCTGCGCCTGCTCGCCGACAACGAGATCGACATCGCGATCATGGGCGTGCCGCCCGAGTTCCTCGACGCGGTCGCGGTGCCGTTCGCCGAGCATCCGCACGGCCTCGTCATCAACGCGCAGCATCCGCTCGCGTCGCGCGCGAAGCTCGTCATCGCCGATTTCGCCGAGGAGGCATTCCTCGTGCGCGAGCCCGGCTCCGGTACGCGCGCGGTGATGGAACGCTTCTTCGCCGGCCAGTCGTTCTCGCCGCGCAAGGTGATCCAGATGACCGGCAACGAAGCCGTCAAGCAGGCCGTTCTCGCCGGGCTCGGCGTCGGCTTCCTTTCGCTCAACACGATCGGGCTCGAACGCGGGCTCGGTCTCGTCAAGGTGCCGGCGGTCGTGGGGCTGCCGGTGATGCGCCGCTGGCACGTCGTGCACCGGCGCGGCAAGCAACTCCTGCCGATCGCGCAGGCATTCTGCGATTTCGTGCGCGACGAGGGCGGCAAGTATGCCGAGGCGAGCACGTCGCCGCGTCCGGCGCGCGATCCGAAAAGCCGCACGCGACGGAACGATCGAACGCGGCGTCGGCGCTGACGTTTGCTTTTCCCCTCTCCCGCGAGCGGGAGAGGGGGGAAAAGCAAGTGGGAGAGGGGGAAACGACTCGCGATGGGCGTCGTACAATGCGCGCCCGATGAATGCCCGCCTCGCCCGCAAGCACGACTACGAAGCCGGCAAGCTCGCCAAGCGCCTGCGCCGCCAGGTCGGCCAGGCGATCGCCGACTATTCGATGATCGTCGACGGCGACAAGGTCATGGTGTGCCTCTCGGGCGGCAAGGATTCGTACGCGCTCCTCGACATCCTGCTGCGGCTCCAGGCGAGGGCGCCGGTGCGTTTCGAGCTCGTCGCGGTGCATCTCGATCAGAAGCAGCCCGGCTACGATCCGGACGTGCTGCCGGATTACCTGCGCCGGATCGGCGTGCCGTTCCACGTCATCGAGCAGGACACGTACAGCGTCGTGCGCCGCGTGATTCCGCAAGGCAAGACGATGTGCAGCCTCTGCTCGCGCCTGCGCCGCGGCTCGCTGTACACGTTCGCGGCCGAGAATGGATTCACGAAGATCGCGCTCGGGCATCATCGCGACGACATCGTCGAGACGCTGTTCCTGAATCTTTTCCATCAGGGCGCGCTGAAGGCGATGCCGCCCAAGCTCCGCGCGGACGACGGCCGCAACATCGTGATCCGTCCGCTTGCCTATTGCGCGGAAGCGGATCTCGCCGACTTTGCCGAGCTTCGCGGCTTTCCGATCATGCCGTGCAATCTCTGCGGCTCGCAGGAGAACCTCGAGCGCAAGAACGTCAAGGCGATGCTGGCCGAGTGGGAGAAGAAGAATCCCGGCCGCATCGAGACGGTTTTCCGCTCGATCGCGAACGTGATGCCCTCGCAGCTTGCCGATGCGACGCTGTTCGACTTCGCGGGGCTCGACGGCGACGTGCTGCGCGCGGATGCGCATGCGTGGCTCGCCGATCCGGATTCGTCCGACGCGGCGCTCGACTCTGGCTGACGCTCCGCGCCGTCACCCTCCTACCGTCATTCCCGCGAAAGCGGGAATCCATTTTCGCGGCCCACAAGCACAATGGATTCCCGCTTTCGCGGGAACGACGAAGCCCTCGTCTTCAACGTATCGAGATCCCGATGTTCTTCCGCAATCTGACGCTGTTCCGCTTCGCCGAAAACCTTCCGCGCCCGATCAAGAAACTGCCGTCGTCGCTCGACGAACATCGACTGCGCTCGCCGGGCCCGATCGAGCTCGCGACGCGCGGTTTCGTATCGCCATTCGGCCGCGACAGCGAGGAATTGACGCACCAGATTGGTGCATTTGTTCTCGTTACGATCGGCGGCGAGGACCGGCTGCTGCCGAGCGTCGTCGTCAACGAGGAATTGTCGGCCCGGATCGCGAAAATCGTCGGCAAACAGGGCCGCCGCGTCGGCGCCAAAGAACGCAAGCAGCTGAAAGAAGAGGTTATTTCGGAACTGTTGCCGCGTGCCTTCATACGCCCGTCACGGCTCAATGCTTATCTGGACGCCGAGAACGGCTGGCTCGTGATCGACACCGCGAGCCGCAAGGCGGCCGAGGAGGCGGTCGACCAGTTCCGCACCGCAATGGGTCGTTTTCCGGCCGTGCCCGCTGCGCCCGAAAATTCGCCCCGAACCGTGATGACGGACTGGCTGATCCATGGCAAGCTGCCCAAAGGCCTGGCCCTGGCCGACGAGTGCGAATTGCGCGATCCGGCCGAGGCCGGGGCGGTGGTCCGGTGCCGCCGTCAGGACCTTGAATCGGACGAAGTGCGGGAGCATCTGAAGTCGGGCAAGCAGGTGTTTCAGCTCGGCTTGACCTTCGATGACCGGATCGGTTTGGTGCTCGGCGAGGACCTCGTCGTGCACAAGCTGCGTTTCCTCGACGCCGTCACCGACGAACTCGGCGACGAGACGCCCGAGTCGGCGCGAGACGAGCTCGACGCGAAATTCGCGCTGATGTCTCTGGAGTTGAGACGCCTCATCGACAAGATGGACGAATGGTTTGGATTGCCCCGGCCCGGGGAGCAGGTTTGACAGTCGGGTTTCCCGCTGGAGAAGTAAACGTGGTGGACCTCGCGAACGATTATCTGGAACTTCCCACCGCGGCGGGCGACAAGATCAAGGTGTTGCGCAAGAGCCACCCGCGGGCGCGACGCTTGCGCCTGACGGTCACCTCCGGCGGAGCGCGCGTCACCTATCCCGAAGGCACCCATCCGGCGCAGGTCGTCGCGTTCCTGCGCAAGCACGGCGAGTGGCTCGAGCGAAAGCTCGATGAGCTCTCGCTCGGCTCGGCGCCGCCGGCGCTCAAGGTCGGCGCGGCGACGGTCATTCCCCTGCGCGGCGAGACGACGCGCCTCTCGTGGCGCGACGGCGCGTATCCGCATATCGAATTGAACGGCGACCGGCTCGTCCTGACGCTGCCGCGTCCGCACGGCAAGGCGACGCTGCCGGCCGCGCGCGCATTGCTGCGCTCGTTCCTCGAAGCGCAGATCCGCCGCGACGTGAGCCGCTATCTCGCGCGCTTTTGTCCCGAGCTCGATCGCGCGCCGACCGCGGTGAAGCTGCGTCCGCTGAAGAGCCTCTGGGGCAGCCTCGACACGCGCGATCGCGTCATGCTCGATCTCGCGCTCGCGCTCGCGCCGCCGGCCGCGCTGAAATACGTGGTCGTGCACGAGCTCTGTCACCTGCGCATCCGCAGCCATTCGAGGCGATTCTGGGCGCTGGTCGAGACCCTCTATCCGGAATGGCGCGAGCAGCGCGACTGGCTGCGCATCCACGGCCAGGCGCTGAAGGCCGAGCTGACGCGGCTGATCCATTCGTAGGTAGCGCCTCTCGTATTGCCGCAGCGCGGCGTCATGCGCGTCGTACCCGCCACGGCTCAGCGTGACGTCATGCC
>CALFNI010000158.1 GCA_937902695.1 uncultured Rhodanobacteraceae bacterium | reverse complement strand
TTCCGATCGGCTCGCAAGACGCGTCCCGAGCAGGAAGTGATAGCGGTCCGTCACCGCGCCGAGATCCGGAACCCAGTCGCCGGTCAGGCGCGCGACGTTGCCGGTCTGCTGGCCGCCGAGCACGGGCCGGAACAGCGAATAGTCGAGGTTGACGCGCACGCCGCGCGTCGGGAATTGCGCGTCGTCGAGGCTGTCCCAGGCAAGCGCGGTGCGCAGCACCGCGTAATCCTCACGGCCGCTCGGAAACGCGGCCGGATCGCCGACGCGCAGCTTGCCGTTGTCGCGGCCGCGCTCGAGCGCGGCGCTGAGAAGCCAATAGCTGGCCGGCGTCCAGCCGCCTTCGAAGCCGATGTTGCGGCGCTTTATCCGGTACTCGGCGAGCTGCTGATTGGCCGTGCTGTCGAACACCGGCACATCCTCGTTACGCAGCAGCGCGTACGGCATCACGTAACCCGACGAGCCCTGGCCGAACGGCTGGTAGAGTTCCGAGTAAATGCCGCCGATCCGCCCGGCCCAGATCGTGTTGCGCCATTCGGCGCCGTAGCGATTGATGCTGCTCGCGGTGATCTCGGCCGAGACAAGATATTCGCTGCGGCCCTCGAAATCGTCGTCGAGCTGGAAGCCGAAGCGGCCGAATACGGGGCCCCACGGCTTGTCGACCGGCACGATCAGCAGGCCCTTCGCGTTGTCGCGATCGACCACGTCGTAATCGACCTGCTGGTAGTTGCCGCGTCCGTAGATCGCGCCGATGCCGTGCTCGAGTTTTTCGGGATCGAGCGGCTTGCCGACTTCGGGCGCGAGTGTCGTGGCGACGTATTCGGCGGTCTCCGTGCGCGACTTGTCGACTTCGAGGAATGCGACGAGCGCCGGATCGAACGCACGCGGGCGATGCGAGGCCGCGAACGCGCGCCACGCCTCGGGCGATGCCGAGAACGACCGCAGCCCGTCGACGGCCGCCTCGGCGGCGGCGCGGCCGATGTCGATCGCTTCGCGTGCGCGGTTGAACTCCACGGCCGAGAGCTTGCCGAGCTTCGGCTGGATCAGGATGTCGCGCGGCGTCAGCGTCGAGAGCTGGCGCTTCACGCGATCCATTGTCAGCGCGCCGACCATCTGGTTGAGTAGCGCAACGGGGTTGGAAAGCTCGGCCTCGGTCGCAAGCGGCGTGCCGACGTCGATCACGATGAGCCGCGTCGCGCCCATGCTGCGCGCGACGTCGATCGGCAGGTTGTTCATGACGCCGCCGTCGACGAGCAGCTTGCCGTCCACGTTCGTCGGCGCGAACGCGCCCGGCACCGACATGCTCGAGCGGATCGCGAGCGGCAGATCGCCCTTGCCGAAGATGACTTCCTTGCCGTCGACGATGTCGGTCGCTATCGCGCGGAACGGAACCGCGAGCTGGTCGAAATCCTCGAGATCCCACGTCGACGCGAGCAGGCGGCGCAGCAGCAGCAAGAGTTTCTGGCCTTGCACGACGCCCACCGGCGTGATGATGCGGCCGTTCTTCCAGCCGATCTCGAAGTTGAGCAGGTAGCGGTAGTCGGCCTGCTTGCGTCGCATCGGCATGTCGACGCGCACCGGATCGTCCGAGAAGAGGTCATTCCAGTCGAGCTTGCCGACGATCTCGCGCATCTCGTCCGGGGAATAGCCGGAGGCGTAAAGACCACCGACGATCGCACCCATGCTGGTGCCGGCGATGCGGCAGATCGGCACGTGCGCGCGCTCCAGCACTTCGATGACGCCGATATGCGCCGCGCCGCGCGCACCGCCGCCGCCGAGGACGAGGCCGACACACGGTGCGGACGACGGCGGTGATGCCGTCTGCGCACGCGCCGGTCCGGCCACGATCGCCGCCGCCAGTGCCGCGATCGCCGTCAGTCCCGACCATCGTGCGCGCATCGAGCCGCCTCGTAACCCCCGCCAGCCCGCTTCGTCGTGAAACAGGCACCCTGCAAGAGTGTCGCGGGAGGCGGCGATCGCGGGGAGCGAAGAAGTCCTACGACCTGCTACGTAGAAATACCTAGCTCGGCTAAGGGTTTTTTCGGCAGGAAGCGATGGACAAACCGGCTGGGCCCGCTCAGGATGCCCCTGCGGGAACCGCGCTGGGGGCTTCGCGGAAGCCGCGCTCGCGGAAGGGAAGCGACGGCGATGGTACGCATAGAGGCGATCGCTGCCCCGATCTCGCTGGGTCTGGGGCTTGCACTGTTTGCCACTGGCTTCGTGAGCCAGGTCGTGTCCGTGCTCGCGAGCAGCCACGCCGACGGCGGCCCGCTGGTGTGGTTGCCCGGCGGCATCCTGCTCGCGGTGCTCATGAGTGTCGCGCCTTCGCGCTGGGTGCCTTGCGTCATCGGCATCGTGTTCGGCGTAGCGCTCGCGGCGTCCCTGCCGGACGGTTCGATCGTCCAGAACGGCACTCCGCTTGTTCTCACGCTCGCGCTCATACCGCTTGGCGCCCACGGCATGCGCGCGCTGTGCGCAGACACATCGCCTATGCGTACGTTCCGCAACCTTGCCGGATTCGTCGGTCTCTTCGTGATCGCATTGCCGATCGCGTCGAGCGCCGCGGAGCTGACGATCAATCCGAACGGCATACGGGAGCAGGATTTCGAAAGCGCGATGCACTTCGCGCTCGCCGACGCGCTGGGATACCTGTTGTTCGCGCCGATGTGGTTCAGGCCGCGCGCGCGCTGGTCAACTCTGCGGCGCATGTTCGTGCCCGACTCGTGGCCGGCGCTGGCCGCGCTGGCGTCGTTGGCGACGATCTGGTTTCTGTGGAATACGTTCGGCGCACTTCAGCATGTGCGTCCGCTGCTGCTGCTCGCGCCGATCCCGGTAGTCGTGTTCACGGCGCTGCGTGCGCGCGTTGCCGGTGCGTACGCGCTCGTCGTGCTGATCGCGATCGTCGCCATCCTGTTGAGCCGCGAAGGCAGGGGACCGTTCGTCGAAAGTGATGCCTCGTTGACGGCGCTCAGCTTCATGTCGTGGATCCTCGGCGCCGGCGTCGCGTCCTGGCTGCTGGCAGTACTGATCGAGCAGCGCGTCCACACGCGGCGCGCGCTGGCGCATTCGAGCCGCGAAGTGCGCGAGCTCTCAGAGCGCCTGATCGATGCGCAGGAACAGGAACGCTCACGCATCGCGCGCGATCAGCACGACCTCGCCGGCCGCCTGCTCGAAGCGCAGGAACAGGAACGCTCGCGCATCGCGCGCGACCTGCACGACGACGTGAACCAGCGCCTCGCTTCGGTTTCGATCGAGCTGTCGGCGATTCGTCGCGGCGTCGATGCGCAGAGCCGCGCGGATCTCGGCCACCTGCAGGACGAGCTGATCGCGCTGTCGGAGGATGTCAGGCACATCTCGCACAACCTGCACCCGAGCATGCTGCGTGAGACCGGCCTCGACGCCGCGCTGGCCCTGCTCTGCAATACGCAGCGCCATCGCAACGGACCGTCCATCGAGTTGCACGTGATGCCGGACGCGGACAACCTGCCTGCCGCCATCTCGCTATGTCTCTATCGCGCTTCGCAGGAAGCGCTCGGCAATGCGATCCGGCACGGTCGCGCGCGCAACATCGCAGTCACGGTCGGCGTCCTCGACCGGCACGACCCGGTC
>CALFNI010000157.1 GCA_937902695.1 uncultured Rhodanobacteraceae bacterium | reverse complement strand
TCGGCCAGAAGTGAGATCGAGCGGCGGCATACTCGCAGACCGCGGAATTCATTTGATCGCCCTTTTGCCGGGCAGGTGGTGCCAAAAAACCCGCGGTCGCAAGCCTGTCTTGACGAATGAGCAACCGACCGCCGAATAAGCCCAGGAGAGACGCGTGCCGAAACCGGTCGAGGTCGCTCGGTTTTGCCGGTCGCCCGGTAGGATGCGACCTCTCGAAATCGCGCCACGTGGCGCCGAAAAGGCCGTATCCAGAGACGCCATCTCTACCGGCGCCGGTGCATGGCGGAGAGGGTGGGATTCGAACCCACGGCAGCATCGCTGCTGCGCCGGTTTTCAAGACCGGTGCCTTAAACCGCTCGGCCACCTCTCCGCGGAGTTCGCGGGCCCCATCGACGATGGGCTCGCGCCGGCTCGCCGCCTGCACGGCGTGGCGGATGATCGCAGACTTCGCCGGTCTTGTGACGCCGTTCAACAAACGCGCCGCTTGTCAGGCGCCGCTCGCCGGACCACACTGAATGGATCGCCGTCGGGGTCTTACGGAATGATCCGCATCGTACTGGTCGACGATCACGAGCTGGTCCGCACCGGCTTTCGCATGATCCTCTCGCAGCAACCGGGCATTGAGATCATTGGCGAGGCGGCCGACGGCGAGCAGGGGCTCGCATTGATCCGCAAGCAGCATCCGGATGTCGCGCTCGTCGACGTGCACATGCCGGGGCTTTCCGGCATCGAGCTCACCGATCGCGTGCGCAAGAGCAAGCTCGCGACGCGCATCGTGATCCTCACCGTCGTCAACGAAGCGCCGTTTCCGCGCCGCCTGATCGAAGCGGGCGCAAGCGGCTATCTCACGAAGGGTTGTGCGGCCGACGAGCTGGTGCGTGCGGTGCGGCAGGTCGCCGACGGCCGCCGGTATCTGTCGCCGGACGTCGCCGAGCTTCTCGCGCTCGGTGCGCTCGACGGCAACAGTGCATCGCCATTCGATGCGCTGTCGACGCGCGAGCTCGACGTCGCGCTGATGCTCGCGCAGGGCCAGGACATGCAGCACATCGCCAAGCACCTCAAGCTCAGCGCGAAGACCGTCGCCACCTACAAGTACCGTCTGTTCGACAAGCTCGGCATCGACAACCCGGTCGCGCTCGCGCATCTCGCGCACCTGCACGGGCTGCTCGACAACCGCGCGCGCGCGCTCACCTGAGCGACGCGCGCGGCCGCATCAGGCGGCGCTGTCGGATTTCCGTCCGGAGGAATCGTCGTCGCCGTCCGCGTCGGGCTCCCGACGTGCGGGCGCATGCGGCGTCGATGCGATCGTCGGCGATGCGACGTGCGGATTCACGCCGGCCGGTGCCGATGGCTGCGGCGCAGCGAGCGGGAGATCGAGCGTCGTCTGTGCGCGTTCGCGTGGCGGCTCCGCCTGGGACGGCACCGATGCGTGCGGTGTTTCGCGCGGCACGCTCGGCGTCGACAGGATCGCCGCGTCCGTTGGCGTGGATGCGTCGGAACGCTTCGTCTCCTGCGGCGGCAAACGCGCTGCGTCGGATGCGTGCGCCGGCGGCGATTGAGCCGGTACGGGCGAGGGTGCGCGCGGCGGTTCGACGGCGCGCGCCGACGATGCCGGCGCAGCAGACGGACGATCGGGCGGCGCGGATTCGCGCGGCTGTGCGGGCATGTACGGTGCGGGCGCAGGCTCGGCGACGCGCGCGACATCCGGCATCGGCGAACGCTCGGACGCCTGATACGGTTTCACCGGCGCGTGAGCAAACGGCGGCGTATCGAACGTCGCGCGTTCGCGCGGCGGTTCCGACGGTTTCTCCGAAATGCTCGGACGCGGCGTTTCGCTCGCGGTCTTGTCGGCCTCCACGGGCATCGTCTGCGGACGCTCGCTCGGTTGCGCGGGTGCCGGAGAGAGAGGCTGCGAGGCGACCGGCGGGCTCGACGCGGTGAACGCCTCCGTGCTGCGCGATTCGCTGCCGGCCATCGGCGCGGATGGAGGCGGCGGCGTTACCGGACGCGGATGCGAAGCGCCGCGCGATTCGCGGCCCCGATCCTCGTCGTCGAAATCGCTTCCGCCTGCAGCGTTCGGCTGCGCCGGCAGTGCGGCGTCGTCCGCGCCGCCGGCACCCTTGCGCCGACGACGGCCGCCGCGGCGACCGCGGCGACGCGAACGCATCTCGTCACGCGAGCCGCCTTCAATCGAAGAAGGATCGAGCGACGGCGCCGGCAGTGCGACGCGTTCGGGCGTCGCGGCGGCTGCTTGCGGCACCTCGCCGGGTACCGCGAGTGCAGATGATGCTGCGATCGCGGCGGGTTGCGCCGGCTTCGATTCGACCGGCTGGCGCGGTTCGCGCGGCTCGCGGGGTTCCCTCGCCGGACGTTCCTGCGGCGGACGCTGCTGGCCGACGGCCGGCTGCTCACCGGTCGTGCGCGGCTGGCGCTCGTCGCGCCGCGGCCCGTTGCCACGCTGCGGCGCCTGCTGCTTCGCGCCCTGCGACGTGCGCGGCTCCTGCGAACGCGCATCGCGCTTTTGCTGGGAATCCTGCCGCGGCGGTCGTTGCGATTGCGACTGCTGGCGATTGTGTTGCGTGCCGCGCCCCTGGCCGCCCTCGCGACCGGCCTGGCGCTGCGCAGGGCGCTGCGTCGATGCCGGCTTCGCCGCGGGCGGCGGCGGTGCCGCGGCAGGCTCGCCGCGGAAGAACCCGAACAGTTTGGAGAGGAAGCCGCCGCTGCCGTTGCTGGCGGGTGCTGCGGCAGCGGCCGGAATAACGGGCGCAGGCTTGACCGGATCGGCTTCGACAGGCTCGGGACGCTCCGGCGCCGGCGTCGCGCGGACCACGCCGGCGACGGCAGGCTGCTCGGGCTCCTCGCTCGGGCGTGCCATCTGCGGCAGCGCGGTCG
>CALFNI010000156.1 GCA_937902695.1 uncultured Rhodanobacteraceae bacterium | reverse complement strand
GACGCGTGCACGGTTTGTCCCGCGCCGCTCGCCCTACCCGGGACGGCCGGCGCCGGCGCCGACGCACCTGCGCGGGCGCCGCCGACGCCGCCAGGCGCAGGCTGGCGCACGATCTCGGCGGGTTGCAGATTGGTATCGCGCCAGAGCGCCAGCGTCTGCTCGACGCCGTCGCGAAGCACGACGGCGTGATCCGGATAGACGCGCGCGAGCTTGATGCCCCCGGCGATCGCGTCGCCGGCGCGATAGGCCTTCTCGCCGTCGCCCGCGTCGATCACCGCGATGCCGGCCGCGGGATCGCGGTCGGCCAGCGTGCCGCTGAGGATCATCGATTGCGCGATCGCACTCGACCCCGTCGCCGCGACCGGCGTATTGCCGAACAGGTGCCATTTCGCGACCGAGGCCGCCGCGACGCCGCGAGCATCGCCGGACGCGACCTGCAGCGAGGCGTTCCCGGGATCGGCGCGCGGCACGAGGATCCAGATCAGACGCGCGAGGAGCCACACCGCGAGCGCGCCGAGCACGACGCATGTCGCGAGCGCCGTCCATTCGAGCGAACGGCGATCGATGCTGGCCAAACCGCTGCGCACGTCCCGGACCCCCCGCACCGTCAATTCGGCGCGAAGCGTAGCAAACGCGGAGGCGAAGAAGTCCGGATCGGCACGCAAATCGCGCGCCGGAATGCGCTGCGGCGAAGGTCGCCGCGGCGCGGGATCACGAAACGATCGCGGCGTCCGCGCTCAGCGCGGGCTGAAGAATCGCGCGATGCGCTGGAAGAGCCCCCGCTTGCCGCGCTCGGCGACGACGGGCTTCGCAGCGATCGGCGCGCGCGGTTCAGTCGCTTCACGCAGGGGACGCTCGCGTGCGGGCTTGCGCTCGCGCGGGGCATCGTTCTGCGCTTTCGGCTGAACGCGGGTCTCGCCGCCGTTCGCGGTCTGCGTGCCCTCGCCGCCTTCACGACGGCTGCGGCCGCGACCACCGCGGCGGCGGCGCTTGCGACGCGCCGGATCGGCCTCGGCGGGATCGCCCGGCTTGGATTCGACAGGCTTCGCCGGCGCAACGGCAGCAATGACCGCAACCGGAGGGGCTTCGGGTCGCGGCGTCTCGACTTTTTCGGGGCGGCGGCGCTCGCGATCGGCGCGCGGACGCGGCGCCGGCCGGCCACGGCCCGACTTGGCGACGGCGGGCGGCGCGCCGGCCGTGTTGCGTGCGTCGTCCGCGGTTTCCTCTTCGCTCGCCGCAGAGGCTGCGGCGCGCGCGCGCCGCGGCGGCGGCGCGAGAATCGAGGCGTCGATGCGCTCGACCGGAATCTTCTGCTCGATATAGGCCTCGATGTCCGGCAGGCCCATCGCGTAAAGATCGCAGGCGAAGCTGATCGCATCGCCCTCGGCGCCGAGGCGCGCGGTGCGGCCGATGCGGTGCACGCAGTCTTCGGCGTCGTGCGGCAGGTCGTAGTTGAAGACGTGCGAGACGGCCGGAATGTGCAGGCCGCGCGCGGCGACGTCGGTCGCGACCAGCACTTCGATCTCGCCCTTCTGGAACTTCGCGAGCAGGCGCTCGCGCTTGGCCTGCGGCACGTCGCCCGAGAGCGTCGCGACCGTGAAGCCCTGATGCTCGAGCGCGCGCGTCACCTTCTCGGCCGCGATCTTCGTATTCACGAAGACGATGCTGCGTTGTGCGTCGACGCGCGAGAGGAGCCCGATCAGCAGCGGCAGCTTCTCTTCCTTGGCCGGGAAGTAGACGACCTGGCGCACGCGCGAGGCCGTGACCGACTCGTATTCGGCGGTCAGCTTTTCCGGGCTGTTCATGTGCTCGTACGCGAGCTCGAGCACGCGATGGCTCAGCGTCGCCGAGAACAGCATGCTCTGGCGCTGCTCGCGCGGCGGCATGCGGCGGAGCAGAAAACGGATGTCCTTGATGAAGCCGAGGTCGAACATGCGGTCGGCTTCGTCGATGACGAGCGCCTCGATGCCGCGGAACGAGAAGACGTGCTGCTTGAGGTAATCGATCAGGCGGCCCGGCGTGGCGATGATGATGTCGCAGCCGGCGCGCAGCGAATCGCGCTGCTTCTCGTAGTCGACGCCGCCGTAGATCAGCGCCGAGGTGATGCCGATGTCGCGGCCGATGGTGCGGAAGTCCTTGTCGATCTGGATCGCGAGCTCGCGCGTCGGCGCGAGGATCACGGCGCGCGGATCGGTGAGCTTTCGATCGGGGTGCGCGGGCTGCGTCAGCAGCCGGTTCAGCACCGCGACGAGGAACGCCGCGGTCTTGCCGGTGCCGGTCTGCGCCTGGCCTGCGACGTCACGGCCCGCGAGGGCGACCGGAAGCGTCAATGCCTGGATCGGCGTGCAGCGAACGAATCCTGCGCCATGAAGGCCCGCCAGAAGGCGCGGGTGCAGATCGAAGCTGTCGAAAACGATGTCGGTAAGTGGTTGGTGCGACATGAATGAATGAGCGCCTGCGAAACCGCCAGTCTTCGGGGCGGCGCCGGATCGGAGTGCTGCACGGGGCAGCAGCGCAGGAACGCTGGAGGGTCCTATGCAATGAAAGATCGTGGGTGGTGGTCTGATGTGGTGCCGGCGTCGCGCGCTTGCAATGCAGCGGTGCGGCGCCTTGCAAACGCCGCGCTCGCCCCCAAACTTGCGCCGCTAGGCCGATTCGGCTGAAATGGGCCCGTGCCTCTCGCACGATCCCGCATTTCCCCTACGGCGCCGTCCAAATCGGTTCAAGTGTAGCCGAACTGTGCGACCGGCGCGCGGCAGCCGGCGTCAAGTCAGTTCTGGAGAACCCCGTGAGCGCTCATATTGCACACGTTACCGACGATCAGTTCGAGGACCACGTGCTGAAGTCGTCCGATCCCGTCCTGGTCGATTTCTGGGCCGAGTGGTGCGGGCCGTGCAAGATGATCGCGCCGATCCTCGATGACCTTGCCGCGACGTACCAGGGCAAGCTGAAGGTCGCGAAGATCAACATCGACCACAACCAGAAGACGCCGCGCAATTACAACGTGCGCGGCATCCCGACCCTGATGATCTTCAAGGACGGCAAGGTCCAGGCGACGCAGATCGGCGCGGTCTCCAAGACGCAGCTGACGCAGATCATCGACAAGGCGATCGGCGGCAGCTCGCAGAGCAGCGCCGCCTGAATGCATTGAAAGACGGATCTCCGCCCGCACATCGACCGTGCGGGCGGAGATCCTGAAAACCGTGCTGGCTCGAAGGAGCCGGGTTCACCCGACGCACGGCAAAACCGCTGCACCAGCTGTAGACGCGCGCGGGCGCCCGGTGCTAAGTTAGGTCAGCGCATGGAGCGACTCCGCTCCGTCTCCCGCTTCATACCCACTCTTCTTCCCTCCAGCTTCACCGCAACGGCGCCCAGCGAGGTTTGCCCGTGTCCGAAAACGAAAATAGTGAAAACGGCGGCGACGCCGTCGGCGAAGGCCGTTCCCCCTCCCGGCAGCGCCCGCGCCCGGGTGCCGATCCCGCTCCGCCGCAGGAAGTGCCGTCCCAGGACGCGCGCGCCGACGGCAACGGCAACGAGTCGGGCGGCGGCGGCCAGCCGCAGCAGCAACAGCAAGGCGGCGGGCAGCAGCAAGGCCAGGGTCAGGGCCGACGCGGCCGACGCGATCGCCGCGGCAATCGCCATCAGCAGTACCAGCAGAACTTCCAGCAGAACGACGACGAGTACGATGAGTCGAAGAACGGCGGCGGCAACGGCCCGCTGATCGATCTCAACGAGCTCAAGCGAAAATCGGCGGCCGATCTGCTCGCCCTCGCCGATACGCTCGGCATCCAGGAAGGCGTCGCGCGGGCGCGCAAGCAGGACATCGTCTTCCTGATCCTGAAGGCGCACGCGCGTGCCGGCGGCGGCATCTACGGCGAAGGCGTGCTCGAAATCCTGCAGGACGGCTTCGGCTTCCTGCGCGGTCCGGACGAGTCGTATCTCGCCGGCCCCGACGACATCTACGTGTCGCCCTCGCAGATCCGCCGCTTCAACCTGCGCACCGGCGATTACATCACCGGCCGCATCCGCCCGCCGAAGGAAGGCGAGCGCTACTTCGCGCTGCTCAAGGTCGACAACATCAACGGCGAGCCGCCGGAGATGTCGAAGAACAAGATCCTGTTCGAGAACCTGACGCCGCTGTTCCCGCGCAAGGCGTTCCATCTCGAGCGCGGCAACGGCTCGAGCGAAGACATCACCGGCCGCATCCTCGATCTCATCGCGCCGATCGGCAAGGGCCAGCGCGGGCTCATCGTCTCGCAGCCCAAAGCCGGCAAGACGATGATGCTGCAGAACGTCGCGCAGGCGATCGTGCACAACCATCCGGATGCGCACCTGATCATCCTGCTCATCGACGAGCGTCCCGAGGAAGTCACCGAGATGCAGCGCGGCGTGCGCGCCGAGGTGATCTCGTCGACGTTCGACGAGCCCGCGGTGCGCCACGTGCAGGTCGCCGAGATGGTGATCGAGCGCGCCAAGCGCCTCGTCGAGCACAAGAAGGATGTCGTGATCCTGCTCGATTCGATCACGCGCCTCGCTCGCGCCTACAACACGGTCGTGCCGTCGTCCGGCAAGGTGCTGACCGGCGGTGTCGACGCCAACGCATTGCAGCGCCCGAAGCGTTTCTTCGGCGCCGCGCGCAACGTCGAGGAAGGCGGCTC
>CALFNI010000155.1 GCA_937902695.1 uncultured Rhodanobacteraceae bacterium | reverse complement strand
AAGCTGCGCTACCACCGCATCATCATCATGACCGACGCGGACGTCGACGGCTCGCATATCCGCACGCTGCTGCTGACGTTCTTCTATCGGCAGATGCCGGTGCTGATCGAGCGCGGCCACGTCTACATCGGCCTCCCGCCGCTCTACAAGCTGAAGCAGGGCAAGCAGGAGGTTTATCTCAAGGACGATGCGGCGCTGAACGCCTACCTCATCTCGAATGCAGTCGATGGCGCGGAGCTCGCCTATTCGAAGGACGCGCCGCCGATCAGCGCCGCGGGGCTCGAGAAACTGATGGCGACCTACCAGGGCGCGCTCGACCAGATCGCCCGCCTCGGTGCGCGTTTCGACGTGACGGTGCTGCGCGCGCTGCTCGACGTGCCGCCGCCGAACGCCGACGGCTGGAACGATGCAGAGACGACGCAGGCCTGGATCGCGCGCCTCACGGCCGCGCTCGCCACCGCCGGGCTCGGCCGGCCGCGCTACGCCGTGCGCATCCAGCCGGCGAGCGCCGAGCACGGTCCGGCGCTCGTCGTCGACCGCGAACAGCACGGCCTCAAGACGACGCAGGTGCTGCCGTCGACGTTCTTCACGTCGGCCGACTTCAGGACGATCGCCGAATCCGCAGCTCAGCTCGGCGGCCTCGTGCAGCCCGGCGCCGAAGCGCGCCGCGGCGGCAAGAGCCAGCCGGTCGCGAACTTCGCGCAGGCGCACGCATGGTTCATGGATGAAACCAAGCGCGGCCGCACGATCTCGCGCTTCAAGGGCCTCGGCGAGATGAATCCCGAGCAGCTCTGGGACACGACCGTCAATCCCGATACGCGCCGCCTGCTGCAGGTCAGCATCGAGGATGCGGTCGCCGCCGATCAGATTTTCTCGACGCTGATGGGCGACGTCGTCGAGCCGCGCCGCGCCTTCATCGAGCAGAACGCGCTGCGCGTGAGCAATCTCGACGTCTGATCCGCCGTCGCGGCGTTGCCGGCGGCGCCCGATAGAAATATACTTATAGAATAGTAATTTGACGGCGGGCGCGACCGCGGGTGCGCTGCCGCTGCGCCGCAACATGTTCAAAAATCGTTGAACTTGTGCTCGCCGCAGCCCCGGCGTTAACCTCTCCCACCTTCGGCCGTCGCCCGTCACCGGGCAAAGTAGGACGGCCTTCGTACTTTCCATTGAGGTGTCACCATGAGATTTCCGAGTCTTGTCCGGGCGGCGGTCTGCGCGCTCGCCCTCGTCTTTTCGTCGGGTGCCCTCGTGGTTTCGACCATCGCGCATGCGCAGATGGGCGGCGGCAGCATCCAGGCGACGCCGAAGGACAAGGACAAGGACCGCAAGAAGGATTCGTCCGACAAGAAGGGCGAGGCCAAATACCCGAACGCGACGCGCAAGGAACCCGAGCTCAAGATGTCCTCGGGCGACCAGAAGGACCTCAACAAGGCCGCCGACCTCATCAACGACAACAAGAACGACGAGGCCGAGCCGATCGTCCAGAAGGTCATCGCGAACGATCGCGCGAGCCCGTACGCGCAGGCATTCGCGCACACGCTGCAGGCGCAGATCTACTACGAAAAGGACAAGAGCGCCGAGGCGATCGCCGAGTACAAGAAGGCGGTCGACATGAACGCGCTGCCCAACGACGCGCATTTCCAGACGCTGTATCAGGTCGCGCAGCTGCAGGTGCAGGACGAGAAGTACGCCGACGCCTTGGCGACGCTCGATGCGTGGGAAAAGGGCACCAACACGACCACCGCCGACGAGCTGGCGCTGAAGGCGAACGCGTACTACCGCACCGACAAGTTCCAGGAAGCCGTCGACACGATGAAGAAGGCCATGTCCATGACCGACAGGCCGAACGACAGCTGGTCGCAGATCCTGATGGCGAGCTATTTCGAGCTCAATCAGTACGATCAGGCGGCCGCGCTCGTGCAGACGCAGATGCAGAAGGATCCGAGCAACAAGAAGCTCCTGAACCAGCTCGCGACGATCTACATCCAGGCCAACAAGCCGCAGCAGGCGCTCGACCTGATGGCCAAGGCGAAGAGCCAGGGCCTCATCACGACGGCCGACGACTACATGCAGCTCGCCAAGCTCCAGGCTGCCGCGGACAAGTACAAGGAAGCCTCGGTCACGATCCAGGAAGGCCTGGACAAGGGCGCGCTCAAGCCCTCATTCGACGTCTACAAGCTGCAGGGCGACGTCTGCACGCAGGGCGAAGACGACAAGTGCGCGATCGATGCGTTCACGAAGGCATCTCCGCAGGCCAAAGACGGCAATATCGATTACCAGCTCGGCTATCTGCTGTTCTATTCGGATCGCTCGAAGGACGCCGCCGAGGCGCTGTCGCGTGCGATCCAGAAGGGCGGGCTGCGTCAGGAAGGCGAGGCGTATCTATTGCGCGGCGATGCCGAGAACGATCTCAATCAGGCGTCTGCTGCGACGGCGGACTGGACGAAGGCGTCTGGCTATCCGAGCACGAAGACGATGGCCGAGCAGCGCCTCAAGGCGGCGAAGGGCGGCGTGAAGATCAAGCGTGCGGAGAAGAAGGCGAAACCCCACGGTTGAGCCGGCTGCGTTACGAAAGGCAACGCATCGGGGTTCGTATCCCCGAAGACTTGTACGATGGGGCTGTGCTGTTGTACCGTGCGCGGCCCTCCGGCGCCCGCCGGAGTTCCGACTCCGGCTCGCCAACGCGGTTACGCCGCTGAAACGGACTCAATTCCTGGTCAACGTTGATGGCTGATACCTACCAATCCGGCGGTGATACGTTCAGTTGGCGACGCGTCACGGCCCTGTCCTTCGCGTTCGCGTTGCATGCATTTGCATTTGCAATGCTGCTCGCGCCTGTCGCGCCGCCGCCGCCGAAGGACAAGAATCAGGACAAGAAGGTGATGGTGGAGTTCATCGAACCGCCGCCGCCGCCGCCACCCCCGCCGCCGCCGCCGCCGGAGCCGCCGAAGAAGCCGCCTCCGAAGGTGATCGAGAAGGTCAAGCCGCCTCCGACACCGCCGCCGCCGCCGGCACCGCCGGTCGTGACCGAGGAACCGTCGCCGATGGCCACGCCCGCGCCGCCGCCCGCGCCGCCGGCACCGCCTGCGCCGCCGGCCGACATCGCGCCGAGCGAAAACATCAGTTACCGTAAGCTACGGCCGCCAAAATATCCGCCGCAGGCGATCCGTCAGCATCAGCAGGGCAAGGTCATGCTGAAGGTGCTGGTCGGACCGAACGGCGTGCCGCAGGAGATCACGGTCGAAAAATCGAGCGGCTCGCGCCTGCTCGATCAGGCCGCGATCGAGGCAGTCAAGACCTGGGTCTTCAATCCAGGTTCGAAAGGTGGCAAACCCGCGTCCGGGTATGCCTTGGTTCCCATCGATTTCAATTTGTCCGAACCGTAACCAACAGGTAGCGCCATGCAGCAAGATCCCTCTCAGGCCCAGCCGGCACAGCCGGGTACCGTTCCCCCTCCGCCGGGTCCTGGTGGGGGCAACAGCGCAGAAGCGCTCAGCCAGATGGGCTTCGACCATCTGATCCACCACTTCGATTTTCTGGGGTGGATCGTGTTCGTCGTCCTCTGCGTGATGTCCGTGGCGTCGTGGTTCTTCATCGTGGCGAACTTCCTTCGCAACACGATGATCCGCGCACGCATGGAGCGCGTGATCCACACATTCTGGGACACGCCCTCGGCGCAGGACGCCGTGCGCTTCATGGAAGATCAGCCCAAGGGCGAGCCGTTCTCGAAGATCGCGCTCGATTCCGCCTCGGCCGCTGCGCATCACCAGCGCCATGAGGGCAGCCGCCTTGTCGAGGCGCTGAACCGCTCCGAGTTCATCGATCGCGCGCTGCGCCAGGCTGTCGCCCGCGAGAGCATGCGCCTCGAAGGCGGCCTCACGCTGCTCGCCACGGTCGGCTCGTCCGCTCCGTTCGTCGGCCTTCTCGGTACCGTGTGGGGCATCTACCACGCGCTTATCTCGATCGCCGCCACCGGCAACGCGTCGATGGAAGCGGTCGCGGGTCCGGTCGGCGAGGCGCTGATCATGACCGCGTTCGGTCTCTTCGTCGCGATCCCGGCGGTGCTTGCGTACAACTTCTACGTCCGCCAGAACCGCCTGACGTACGCGCGCTTCGACGAGTTCGCGCACGACCTGCACGATTTCTTTGCGACCGGCTCGCGTGTCGAGGCCGGCGTGGCACCCGCTGCCGCGAGGAAGTAAGCCATGGCATTCACCAGCAACTCGGGCGGCGGCCCGATGGCGGAAATCAACGTCACGCCGCTCGTCGACGTGATG
>CALFNI010000154.1 GCA_937902695.1 uncultured Rhodanobacteraceae bacterium | reverse complement strand
GTCGCCTCGACGCCGGCCTTCGCGACCGGCATGCGCACGTCGGCGGCATCGGTCGTCGCGCGGAAGACGGCGGCTTCTTCGAGCACCCACTCGCGAAACGCGCTGAACGCCGCGTGCGCGCGCGAGCGCTGCGGA
The DNA here is from genome assembly GCA_937902695.1 of uncultured Rhodanobacteraceae bacterium. Taxonomy (GTDB): domain Bacteria; phylum Pseudomonadota; class Gammaproteobacteria; order Xanthomonadales; family Rhodanobacteraceae; genus Dokdonella_A. The sequence continues at coordinate 4,150 of CALFNI010000154.1, read as the reverse complement.
TAGACGAGATAGTGCGCGTAACGCGCGCGCATGCGTTCGGGAAAGAGCGCGATCAGCATGCCGCTCTCGATCAGCGGCCGCACGACCGTCATGCGCCCGAGCGCGATGCCGATCCCTTCGACCGCCGCGCGCTGACGCGTCTCGGAATCGCTGAAGCTCGCGACGAACCGCTTGGGCGCGGTGCCGCCGAACTTCTCGAACCAGAGCGGCCACGGATCCTCCGGGCAGAGCAGCGGCCAGTCGGCGAGCTCGGCGAGCGTGGGACGCTTGCGGTCGGCAAGCAGCCCCGGGCTCGCGACCGGCGTCAGCCACTCTTCGAACAGGAGCTCGGACACGACGCCGTCCCACTGGCCCGGCCCGTAGCGGAGCGCGGCATCGTAGCGGCAGTCGGCGAAGTCGATCACCTCGATCGACGAATCGAGATTGAGCTCGAGATCGGGATGCCGCGCGACGAACTCCGGCAGCCGCGGCATCAGCCAACCCGATGCGAACGAGGGCATCGCGGAAAGACTCAGCACGTTCTCGCGCCGCGCGCGCATCGTGCCGAGCGCGGTGTCGATCGCATCCAGATGCGGCGCGACGCGATCGAGCAGCAGCGTGCCTTCAGGCGTCAGCGCGAGCCCGCGCGGGCCGCGCGTGAAGAGGCTGTAGCCGAGGCGTTGCTCGAGCGCGCGCACCTGGTGGCTCAGCGCGCTGACGGTGAGGTGCAGGCGCTCGGCGGCGCGCGTCATGTTCTTCGCGCGGGCAGCCGTCACGAAGACCTGCAGGGCGTTGAGCGGCGGGCGGTCCATCTTGAATAAATCTCAACTCAGCCTATCAAACATATCGCTACTGTAAAGGCCGAAGTCCCCGTATCTTCTCGCTACATCGCATTCGGTGCAAGCAGAGGAGGACACCGTCATGTTGAAGGAATTTAACCACATTGCCCGTCAGATGCTGTTCCTGCACGGCCACCTGACCCGTCCGCTCGACTGGGCCGAGAACGCCAATACCGAGGCCGCCGCCGGCGGCGGAAAGACGGTCGGGCGCGCGCCGGGCGCACGCGCGCGCGCGCTCCGGATCGCCACCGCCTGCATCGCCTGCGGGATCGTCACGCCGAACCGCTTCGTGTCCGGGCAGATCCGCTGAGGCCGCCGCCATGTTCTCGGTCGACAACCGCCGCGAGCTCGTCACGCTCGGCGCCGCGACGCTCGCCGTGGTGATCTGGTCGAGCGCATTCGCCGGCATCGCTTACGGCCTCAAGGTGTTCACGCCGGCCGAGCTTTCGCTGCTGCGCTTCTCGATCGCCTCGGCGATCCTCGTGGTGCCGGTCGCGAGCGGCTGGATCAAGCTGCCGCCGCTTCGCGACTGGCCGCTCGTGCTCGCGCTCGGCTTCGTCGGCATCTCGCTGTATCAGCTGACACTCGGCTACGCGATGACGCGCATTTCGGTCGGCGCGGCCGCGGTCGTGATCGCACTTGCGCCGGGCGTGACGGCGGCGCTCGCGGCGGTCCGGCTCGGCGAGCGCATCTCGAAAGCGACGATGATCGGGCTCGGCATCGCGTTCGGCGGCGTGCTGCTGATCACCGTCGGTGCCGGGCGCCAGGTCCGGTTCGAGCCGATGACGCTGTTCGCGCTCGTCGCCGTGTTCGCGACGAGCATCTACTTCGTGTTCCAGAAACCGCTGCTCGCGCGGACGAGCGCGGTCGGCTTCACGGTCGCGAGCATCTTCGCGGGCACGCTCGGCCTCGTGCCGTTCGGGCTCGATCTGCCGGCCAAGATCGCCGATGTGCCGGCGGCGCAGCTCTGGTCGGTCGCGTATCTTGGCGTCGGTCCGACGATCGTCGGCTACCTCCTGTGGAACTTCGCGCTGTCGCGTGCGCCGGCCTCCAAAGTGTCGAGCTTTCTCTACGTGCAGCCGCTCGTCGCATCGGCGATCGCGTGGGTTTGCCTGGGACAGGTGCCGAGCGTGTTGACGGCGATCGGCGGGCTGTTCGCGATCGGCGGCGTCGTGCTGACGGTGGCGGCGTCGCGCCCGGCGCAGGTCGTGAGGCCGGTCGCGGTTGCCGAACACGTCCTGCCGCGATCGCACGCCATCGCCCGGCCGATCGCGAGCGTGCCGCAGCGCTGCTGCCCCGAAACGTGATCCGGCGTCGGCCACAAGAACGGCGGCGTCGGCCGCCGTTTTCGTTCGGGATATGCGTCCAGCGTAGAGCCCGCTTTATGCGCGCGCGCGTGTGAATGCGGTGTCGACGCCGGTTCGCAGGCACCCTGTAAATAAATACAGGTTTTGCGCCGCCGCGTTTCGCGATATCTCTTGCCTCGCAGGCGCTGCCAGGACGCAACGCAGATGAGCAGTATCCGCTCGTTCCACGGGTTCAGCCCGGAGGTTTCACCGACCGCGTACATCGATCCCGCCGCCCACGTCATCGGACACGTCGCCGTGGGACACGACTCTTCGATATGGCCGACGGCCGTCGTCCGCGGCGATGCGCACCGCATCCGCATCGGCGAGCGCACGAACGTCCAGGATGGCGCACTGCTGCTCGTCACGCACGACACGCAATACACGCTAGGCGGCTTCGCGCTGACGATCGGCTCCGACGTCACGATCGGGCATGGCGCCGTGCTGCACGGCTGCACGGTGCAGGATGCGAGCCTGATCGGCATGCGCGCGACGATCATGGACGGCTCGCTCATCAAGCGCCACGCGCTGGTCGGCGCCGGCGCGGTCGTGCCGCAGGGACGCATCGTCGGCGAGGGCGAGCTCTGGCTCGGCAACCCGGCGCGCTGCGTGCGGTTGCTGAGCGCCGACGAGATCCAGCAGATCTACTACGCCGCGCGGCAATACGTGAAGCTGAAATCGCAGTACCTTGCGCCCGCGCGCGCACCGGTGCCGGCGCCGACCGAGTTCGATCGCAGGCTCGCGGTGTCGGCCTAGACCTACCGCGACGCGCTTTGCGGGAGCGGGTTCAGGGGCGATCCGTTCGCGATCACCGGACGGAGATCGCGGCGGGAGGCGCTGCTACGCGAAGAGCTCCGGCTGCGGCACCGCATCGGCATCGCGGAAATTACCGAGCCCGACGCCGACGAGCCGGTACAGCGTCGTCGGCGGCAGGTCGACGTGCCCGCGCAGCGACGCCGCGATGTCGGCGAGCTCGCGCTCCGATTTCGGCGGGGTCGATGGCGTGAAGCTCCGCGTCAGAATGCGGAACTCGCGCGTCTTGAGCTTCAGCACGACGGTGCGGCCGACGCGCTCGGTCTTGCGCGTCGCCGACCACACCTTCGCTGCGAGCTCGCGGATGCGCGCCTCGAGCGCATCGAGCGGCACGTCGTGCTCGAACGTGTCCTCGGCCGAGATCGACATCGTCGGCCGGTCGGGCTTCACCTCGCCGCGATCGATGCCGTGCGCGAGCTCCGAAAGCCGCCGCCCGTAGCGCCCGAAACGCTGCTCGAGATCGGCCACGGCGACGTTCGCGAGATCGCCGCACGTGCGGATGCCGAGCGCGGCCAGCTTGCCGTCCATGACCTTGCCGACACCGTGGATGCGCGACACCGGCAGCGGCAGCAGGAACGCCGCGACGTCTTCGGGCCTGATCACGAAGATCCCGTCGGGCTTGCGCCAGTCAGAGGCGATCTTCGCGAGGAACTTGTTCGGCGCGACGCCGGCCGACGCGGTCAGCGCGAGCTCCTCGCGGATCGACGCGCGGATCGCCTTCGCGGTGGCGGTTGCGCTCGGCTGCATCGTCTTCGTTTCGGTCACGTCGAGATACGCCTCGTCGAGCGACAGCGGCTCGACGAGATCGGTATGCCGCAACAGGATCTCGCGCACCTGCCGCGACACGGTGCGATAACGCGTGAAATCGGGAGGGACGAACACCGCGTCGGGACAGAGCCGCTCGGCGCGCGCGGCCGGCATCGCCGAGCGCACGCCGAACGTGCGCGCCTCGTACGACGCCGCGCAGACGACCGAGCGCTGCCCGCGCCAGGCGACGACGACGGGACGTCCGCGCAGCGAGGGATCATCGCGCTGCTCGACCGACGCGTAGAACGCATCCATGTCGATGTGGACGATCTTGCGCATGGCGTGCAGCGGTTGCGAGGTATCGGCGAAGTGTAGCGCGGCGCCCGGCGTCGAATCGTCGCAAGTGCGATGTCGGCGTTCTCGCAC
>CALFNI010000153.1 GCA_937902695.1 uncultured Rhodanobacteraceae bacterium | reverse complement strand
CGGCGTCAGCGTGAGATCGTCCATCATCACGCGCGGCGCCGACGGCTGGTCGCCGTATGTCGCATAGAGTTTCAGGCTGTCGAACGTCGCGCCGCCGACGCTGAGCGTGGCGATCGTGTCGTTGTCGCGGCCGCCGCCGTCGGCGATCGTGATCGTGTCGCTTGCGACCACGGTGCCGGCGTCGAGCGCGTCGAGATGGATCACGATGCCGCCCCACGGTCCGTTCTCGTAGTAGCCGATGTCGACGCTGGCGGCGCTCGCCGGCTGATCGAGATCCATCGTGACGCGCACGAGCGCGCCGATGGTAAGGTTGGGCCCCGGAATGTATGCGCTGCCGAACGTCAGCGAGTTCGGCGCGCTGCCGTAATCCGCATGGACGTCGTAGAAATCGGTCGCGTCCTCGATGATGAGCTGGTCGCCGACATCGTCCGGCGTGAACGTGCTGCCGTCCGGGAAGACGCCGCCGATGCCGTTGACGTCGTGATAGCTGACGCCGTTGTAGACGTAGCTCGTCGCGAGCGAGCCTTCGACGAGGTCGTCGTAGTTGCTGATCGACGGCCCGGCCGGATCGAAGCCGTCGGCGAAGACGACATCGTCGCCGGCGACGGCCGGAAGCATCGGAACGAGAACGCCGCCGGCGACGAGCGCGGCGAGACTCTTGGCGGTCAAGGACATGGTTACCTCTCTGGGCTGGTGGGAACGAAGCGCCGGTGGAGGACGCCCGGAGAAAAGCGGTGACGCTAGCGTATCGACCGCCGACGGCTTTTGTATCACGTGTGCCGCGCGTTCGCGTTGCGTTCGACTTTCATCAAGCAGCGGCCGCGACGGCCCGCGCCGGCGCGGCCCGGGCCGCCGAGATCCAGGCCGCCGTCGCGATGCCGAGCACGCAGAGCGCGGCGACGTAGTGCGCGGGCGCGAGCGGCTGCTGCTTCATCAGCAGGGTCACGAACAGCGGCGTCAGGCCGCCGAAGATCGCGTAGGCGACGTTGTAGGCGAACGAGATGCCCGAGAAGCGCACCGGGGCGGGGAACGCACGGACGAGCACGGTCGGGATCACGCCGACGACGCCGACGCAGAATCCGGCTAGCCCGTAGAGGCTGCCGAGATGCCGCGTGCTCTGGCCGAGGCCGAGGTAGAGCGCGTAGGTCGCCGCGAGCAGGAGCGCGCAGCCGAGCATCAGCATGCGCTCGGCGCCGAAGCGATCGGCCAGCCAGCCGTAGACGATGCAGCCGATCGAGAGGCCGAGCGTGGCGAGGCTGTTCGCGGCGAGCGTATCGGCGACGGCGATGCCGAAGAGCTTCTGGATCAGCGTCGGCGTCATCAGGATCACGACGACGATCGCGGCGGTCAGCACCCAGGTCAGCAGCATCGACTGCACGACCGCGCGCCCGTGCCCCGCGAGCACGACGCGCAGCGGCAGCCCTTCGACGAGCGCGCGGTGGCGGCGCATCTCCTCGAATACCGGCGTCTCGGCGAGCAGGCGGCGCAGGAACACCGCAAGGAAGCCGAACACGCCGCCGATCAGGAACGGGATGCGCCACGCGAACGCCTGCACGTCGGCGGCGCTCCAGGTCTTGTTGACCCAGGTCGCGATCAGCGATCCGATCAGGATGCCGACCGTGAGGCCCGAGGTCAGCGTGCCGCACGCGAAGCCGGTCTTGCGCGAAGGCACGTGCTCGGCGACGAACGTCCACGCGCCCGGCACCTCGCCGCCGACCGCCGCGCCTTGCAGGATGCGCATCAGCAGGAGCGCCACCGGCGCCGCGTAGCCGAGCGTCGCGTAGGTCGGCAGGAGGCCGATGACGAGCGTCGGAATCGCCATCAGGAATACGCTCAGCGTGAACATCTGCTTGCGCCCGCTGCGATCGCCGAAGTGCGCCATGACGATGCCGCCGAGCGGCCGCGCGAGATAGCCGGCCGCGAAGACGCCGAACGTCTGCAGCTGGCGCAGCCAGTCGGGCGTCTCGGGCGGGAAGAACAGCTGCCCGATGACCGACGTGAAGAAGACGAAGATGATGAAGTCGTAGTACTCGAGCGCGCCGCCGAGCGCGGCGAGCACGAGGGTCTTGGCGTCGCCGCGCGTCAGCGGACGTGCGGCGGGGTCGATGGCTGCGGTCACGGCGGATCTCGGCGCGGTGTGGCGCGAAGATATACCACCGTCACCCCGGTCCCGTCGTCCCGGCATTCACCGCGACGCGCGTTCCGGCTAGTCGAACGGACCGGCGAAAATCTCGTCGCCGGTCGCAGCCGCGGCCTGCTCGTACGCGCCGATATCGAAGGCGGCCCCTTGCGGTCGCGCCACGCCGACGATGTCCGTCGGCACGTCGGCCAGCGTCTCGCCCGCATCCAGCGCGGGACTCGTCGCGGCCAGCCGGTAGTCGTCGCCGCCGGCATCGGCGAAAAGCGCCGCCGGCGTCGAGACGAGCGACTGCGCGTCCTGGCCGGTCTGCTGCC
>CALFNI010000152.1 GCA_937902695.1 uncultured Rhodanobacteraceae bacterium | reverse complement strand
GGCCGCGGCTGCGGTACGCTCGGCGGCGAGCGCGTTATCGAGGTCGGTTTTCGAGAGCAGGCCCTTGTCCGCGACCGAACGCGCGCGTTCGGCGGCGACGTGGTTGTTCGTGTAGGTCGCCTTGGCCGCGGCGAGATTGGCCAGTTGCGCATCGAGCGCGGCCTTGAGCGGCGCCGGATCGATCTGGAACAGGAGCTGGCCTTGCTTGACGTCGGTGCCTTCCGTGTACGCGCGCTTTTGCAGCACGCCCGCGATACGGGCACGCACGTCCGCGGAGCGGAACGCCGAGAGGCGTCCGACCAGATCGCGCGTCAGCGGCAAGGTCTGCGGATGCATCGCGACGACGCCGACATCCGCCGGCGTCGGTGCCTGCTGCTGCGGCGCCTTCTTGCCGCAAGCGCACAAGGCGAACGCGCACGCGGCGATCAGGAGGGCGTTTGCGCTGGAACGGCTCATCGTTGGACGTGTCCTTCAGGGGCAATCGATGAAAGCGGCTCACGCGCGGCCGGGCATCCGAGGCGCCCGCCGGCGCCGGCCGTACGCCGCGAGCGGTTGCACAGCGGCCGTGCCGCGCGATCCGGAGCCGGCGGTCGTGGCGGCGAGGGTGCCGTCGCCGTCTCGCGGACGCCCGAACATAGCGGGCGAGCCGCGAAATTGCACGTATCGGAAGGGACGGCCGCGGCGCTCCGCGCGCGCGCCGGCGCGCATCGACCGCGCTTGCGCGCATACCGTCACGCGGCATCGACACGACCGTGTCAAACCGCTCTAGTATCTTGATTTGACGATGTTTGCGGCTGGATTAACGCGAAGGCAAAGCGGTATCCTTCGCGCCCCGCAGTTCCCGCCTTCCAGATCGGCCCCATGAACGCCCAAACCGCACCGAGCGGCACATCCGCGAAGCCCGACGTCGACGCCATCCTGTCGGCGCTCGCCGCCCAGTCGAGCGGCGCGAAGCTGCGCGACGCGCAGACGTTTGCGATCGAGTTCCTGCGCCGCCTGCCGGCCGAGGACCTCGTCTCGCGCGACGCGGCGCAATGGGCGGCGATCTCGCAGGGCGCCCTCGAGTTCCTGCGCGAGCGGCATCCGGGCACTGCCAAGCTGCGCGTCTTCAACCCGGACGCGAACGACGCGGCCAACGCTGCGAGCGCAGACCGCTCGCACTCGGTGGTCGAGATCGTCACCGACGACATGCCGTTCCTGGTCGACTCGGTCGGCATGCGCATCGCGCAGGCGGGCCTTTCGGTGCGCACGGTCATCCACCCGACGTTCCGCGTGACGCGCGATCCGGGCGGCCACCTCCTGACGCTTGCGGCCGACGACGGCTCGGCCGGCACGTCCGAATCGTTCATGCACTTCGAGATCGATCGCGTCGGCGGCGCGGCGGAGATCGAGAAGCTGAAGCAGGGCATCGCGGCGACGCTCGAGGACGTGCGCGAAAGCGTCACCGACTGGGCCGCGATGCGCGCGAAGATGACCGCGATCGCCGACGACATGGGCAAGCGCCAGCTTCCCGTCGACGCCGACGGCGTCGCCGAGGCGCAGGAGTTCCTGCGCTGGGCCGCCGACGACAACTTCACGTTCCTCGGTTACCGCGAATACGAAGTCGCCAAGGCCGGCAACGACGACGTCCTGAAGGCGATCGAGGGTTCAGGACTCGGCATCCTGCGCGGCGAGGAGCGCTCGCTCGCGCCGCGCTCGCTGCGCACGCTGGTCGCCAAGGATCTCCCGCAGTCGGGCTCGATGGACGCGATCATCCTGACCAAGACGAACGCGCGCTCGACCGTGCACCGGCCGGGCTACATGGACTACATCGGCGTGCTGGCGTTCGACGGCAACGGCTTGCCCGTTTCCGAGCAGCGCTTCCTCGGTCTCTTCACGTCCGGCGCATACATGCGCCGCCCGCAGGACGTGCCGCTCGTGCGGCGCAAGGTCGAGGCCGTGCTGAAGCGCGCCGGCTTCCGCCGCGATTCGCATTCGGGCAAGGCGTTGCGCCACATCCTCGAGACGCTGCCGCGCGACGAGCTCTTCCAGTGCACCGAAGAGGAGCTCTACACGACCGCGGCCGGCATCCTCGCGCTGCAGGAACGCGCGCGCACGCGGCTGTTCGTCCGCCGCGACAAGTACGGCCGCTTCTATTCGTGCCTCGTATACCTGCCGCGTGACCGCTTCAGCTCCGAGGTGCGCGAGCGCGTCGAGGCGACGCTCAAGCGCGCGCTGCACGGCGAGCGCATCGATTCGACGATCCAGGTCGGCGAATCGCCGCTCGCGAACCTGCATCTCATCGTGCGCCCGAAGCCGGGCGACAAGGCCACCTACGACACCGCCGAGCTCGAAAACAAGATCGCGCAGATCGTGCGCAACTGGCACGACGAGCTGCGCGACACGCTCGTGCAGAAGCACGGCGAGGAGAAAGGCCACAAGCTCGCGGCACGGTTCGGCCGCGCGCTGCCGGTCGGCTACATCGAGGAAGTCACGCCGCACGTCGCGGCCGCCGACGTCGAGATGGCGGCGAGCCTGCGCGACGCCGACGACATCCGCCTCAATCTCTACCGCTCGCGTCGCAAGGCCGACACGCTGCATCTGAAAGTGTTCCGGCTCGGCGCCGACATTGCGCTCTCCGACGTGATCCCGCTGCTCGAGAACATGGGCCTCAAGGTGCTCACGGAGCATCTCTACGAGATCGACGCGGACGGCGGCAAGCTCTATATCCAGGACATCGAGGTCACGCCCTCGCTGCGTTGCGAGTTCGACATCGAGCAGGTCCGCGAGATGTTCCAGACCGCGTTCGAGCGGATCTGGCGCGGCGTCGCCGAGAACGATTCGTTCAACAAGCTGATCCTCGGCGCGCAGCTCGACTGGCGCCAGGTCGCGGTGCTGCGCGGCTACTGCAAGTATCTGCTGCAGGTCGGCGTGCCGTTCTCGCAGAGCTACATGGAGGACACGCTGAATCGCTACCCGGCGATCGCGGGCCTCCTGATCGAGCTGTTCGAGGCCGGCTTCGATCCGGATCGCGAGACGGCCTCGAAGCCCGTCGTCGAAGCGGCGAAGAAGCGCCTCGCCAAGGAGCTCGAAGCGCTCGTCGCGGACGAGGTCATCAAGGCGCACCCGCGCCTGATCGAGGACCTGACCGCCGCGCGCGGCGCGACGCGTCTCGAACAGATCGCGGCGATCATCGCGGCGATCAAGATGCTGCTCGATACGGTCGCGAGCCTCGACGAGGATCGCATCCTGCGCGCGTATCTCGGCGTCATCGGCGCCACGTTGCGGACCAATTACTTCCAGACCGACAACGGCGCACCGCACGACTACATCAGCTTCAAGTTCGATTCGTCGAAGGTGCCCGATCTGCCCAAGCCGCGTCCGTACCGCGAGATCTTCGTCTACGGCGCGCGCGTCGAGGGCGTGCACCTTCGTTTCGGCCCGGTCGCGCGCGGCGGATTGCGCTGGTCCGACCGCCGCGAGGATTTCCGCACCGAGGT
>CALFNI010000151.1 GCA_937902695.1 uncultured Rhodanobacteraceae bacterium | reverse complement strand
CACGCTGAAGATCTCGCTGCCGAAGCTCAAGAACGTGCTGAGCGCGAAGGCCGTGCTTTGCGCCGGGTTCACCGTGCGCCTCGCAGACGAGGCGACCGGCGAGAAGAGCGAGTGGCACTACGAGAACGGCCTTCGCGATTACCTCCGCTCGATGCTCGGCGATACCGACTATCTGCCGCCCGACCTCTTCCTCGGCGCGCAGCAGCGCGAAGGCGCGGCGGTCGATTTCGTCGTCGCGTGGGTGCCCGACAGCGAGCTGACGCAGGAAAGCTACGTCAACCTGATTCCGACGATCCAGGGCGGCACGCACGTCAACGGATTGCGTTCGGGGCTGACGAATGCGCTGCGCGAGTTCTGCGAGTTCCGCAACCTCCTGCCGCGCGGCATCAAGCTCGCGCCGGAAGACGTGTGGGACCGCCTCGCGTTCGTGCTTTCGCTCAAGATGACCGACCCGCAGTTCTCGGGCCAGACGAAGGAGCGGCTGTCTTCGCGCGACGCGGCCGGCTTCGTCGAGGGCGCAACGCACGACGCGTTTTCGCTGTACCTCAACCAGCATGTCGAGATGGGCGAGAAGATCGCGCAGCTCGCGATCGAGCGCGCGACGATCCGCCTCAAGACCGAAAAGCAGGTCGTGCGCAAGAAGATCACGCAGGGGCCCGCGCTGCCCGGCAAGCTCGCCGACTGCGCGTCGAGCGATCTTGCCCGCACGGAGCTCTTCCTCGTCGAAGGCGATTCGGCCGGCGGCTCGGCGCGGCAGGCGCGCGACAAGGATTTCCAGGCGATCCTGCCGTTGCGCGGCAAGATCCTCAACACCTGGGAAGTCGAGTCGGGCAGCGTGCTCGCCTCGCAGGAAGTGCACGATCTTGCGGTCGCGATCGGCTGCGATCCCGGCAAGGACGATCTGACCGGCCTGCGCTACGGCAAGGTGATCATCCTCGCCGATGCCGATTCGGATGGCCTGCACATCGCCACGCTGCTGTCGGCGCTGTTTCTGCGCCACTTCCCCGCGCTGGTTCGCGAAGGCCATGTGTTCGTCGCGATGCCGCCGCTGTTCCGCGTCGATGTCGGCAAGCAGATGTTCTACTGCCTCGACGAAGCCGAGCGCGACGCGCTGCTCGAGCGCATCCAGCGCGAGAAGATGCGCGGCGCGGTCAGCGTGACGCGCTTCAAGGGTCTCGGCGAGATGAATCCGCCGCAGCTGCGCGAATCGACGATCCATCCCGATACGCGGCGGCTCGTGCAGCTCACGATCGCGAACGACGACGGCACGGCCAAGCTCATGGACATGCTGCTTGCGAAGAAGCGCGCGTCGGATCGCAAGGAATGGCTCGAGACGAAAGGCGATCTCGCTTCGCTCGAAGTCTGACGGCGCGCCTCCACGCTCGCGCGCATTTCCCCCTCTCCCGCTCGCGGGAGAGGGCTGGGGTGAGGGCCAGCGTCACCCGACCCTCTCCCGCGCGCGGGAGGGGGAAAAGCAGATGCTCCGCGCAGCACAATGACGATTGGCCCTGCGTTCGCGCGCAGCGACGTGCGAAAATACGTCGTGATGTCGAACGTCTCCGAAGCCACGCTCCAACCCGCCGCGCATCGGCTGCAAGATCAACCGACGGCGGCCGACGCCGCGATGCAGACCGCATTCCCGATCCTGGCGATGCTGAGCGTGTGTCACTTCCTCAACGACATGATCCAGTCGTTGCTGCCGGCGATCTATCCGCTGCTGAAGACGCAGTACACACTCGATTTCGGCC
>CALFNI010000150.1 GCA_937902695.1 uncultured Rhodanobacteraceae bacterium | reverse complement strand
CAGCGGGCTGTCGGCGCCGACGGTGAGCTCGAAGACTTCGCCGTCGATGCCGTACGTCTCGGCGAAGTAGGTTTCCGTGCGCCCCGGCGTGACCTTCTGGTGATCCTCGTCGCTCGGCAGGAGCTTTCGCGTCAGCACCGCGAAGTAGCCGAGGCCAACCAGCAGGATCGGAATGCCGACCGGCGCGATCGCGAACAGCGAGAACTGCTGGATCGTCTGCGCGCCGGGCGGGAGGTTGCGGTTCGCGCTCGCGATCAGATCGTTGAGCAGGATCAGCGGCGAGTTCGAGATCATCGTGACGTTCGTGCCGCAGAGGATCATGCAGGCCATCGGCAGCAGCAGCTGCTTCAGCGGCATGCCGGTGCGCGCGCTGACGCGGCTGACGACCGGCACGAGCAGCGTCGCCAGCGCCTGGCTCTGGATCACGGCGGAAAGACTCCCGGCGAGCGCGTTGACGAAGAGCTGCACGCGCTCCTCGATGCCGCCGGCGAGACGCAGTATCACCGACGCCGCCTTGCTCAGCATGCCGGTGCGATCGAGGCCTGCGCCCATGATCATCACCGCGATCAGCGAAATGACCGCGTTGCCGGCGAAGCCTTCGAAAAGCTGCTCGACCGGAATCAGGCGCGTCACGCCGATCACGACGATGACGAGCAAGGCGAGAAGATCGCCGCGAATCCATTCCAGCACCAGCATGACCACGGTGAAGGCCAGCAGCCCGAAGACGAGCGCCATGCTGGGGGTCAGGGGCAGGCCGGATTCCATCGGGGCGGATTCTTCTTGTCGGCCAGCTTCTATGTGCCTTGGGCAGTCATGGCTGCTCAGGTCCGGTCATAGAGCAGGTCCCAGACGCCGTGGCCGAGCTTCTGGCCGCGCCGCTCGAAGTGCGTGTCGATGCGCCAGGCTGGACGCGACGCGGCGGCCGCATGCTCCGGATGACGGCGCCAGTCCGGCGCGTTGTCGAGCACGCTCTGCATATGCTCGGCATAGTCCGCCCAGTCGGTCGCCAAATGCAAGCGGCCGCCGCGCACCACGCGCGAGGCGACGAGCGCGACGAACTCGGGTTGGATCAGGCGACGCTTCTGATGGCGCTTCTTCGGCCACGGATCGGGGAAATAGATGCGCACTTCGGCGAGCGATCCCGGCGCGATTTCGTGCTGCAGCACCTCGACCGCGTCGTGGTGATAGATGCGCACGTTGTCGACGTTCTGCGCCGCGAGCGTGTTGAGCAGCCGGCCGACGCCGGGCCGGTGCACCTCGACGCCGATGAAGTCGCGCTCGGGCTCGGCCAGCGTCGCGTGCGCGAGCTGCTCGCCGTTGCCGAAGCCGATCTCGAGCACGAGCGGCGCGCTGCGTCCGAAGGCCGCCGCGAAGTCGCGCGGCGTTCCGGCGAAGTCGAGACCGTAGCGCGAGCCGTGCGCATCGAATGCGCGCTGCTGCGCCGGCGTCGTGCGGCCTTGCCGCAGCACGAAGCTGCGGATGCGGCGCTCACGCGTTGCAGGTTCCTTCGTATCGTGCATCGCGATCATGCGATGCGCCCGTCGAGCGGGCTCGATGCCGACGCGTAGCGCCGGCGCGCGATGCGGCCGGCGCGGAATGCCGCGCGTCCCGCCTCGACGGCGAGCTTCATCGCATGCGCCATCAGCACCGGATCCCTGGCGCCTGCGATCGCCGTGTTCATGAGGACGCCGTCGCAGCCGAGCTCCATCGCGATCGACGCGTCGGACGCGGTGCCGACGCCGGCATCGACGAGCACGGGCACCTTCGCGTTCTCGACGATCTCGAGAAGGTTCCAGCGATTCTGGATGCCGAGCCCCGAGCCGATCGGCGCCGCGAGCGGCATGACCGCGACGCAGCCGATCTGTTCGAGGCGACGCGCGAGGATCGGATCGTCCGACGTATAGACCATGACGTCGAAGCCGTCGGCGACGAGCGTCTCGGCCGCTTTCAGCGTTGCGACGACGTCGGGGAAC
>CALFNI010000149.1 GCA_937902695.1 uncultured Rhodanobacteraceae bacterium | reverse complement strand
ACCACCGAGATCTACACTCTTCCCCTACACGACCCTCTTCCGATCTCGTCTCAAGGCGCGTGATCGGCGCGCGCACGTCGAGCGCGCGCGTCTCGTCGGTGATCGCGACCTCGCCTTCGTCGAACGCGATCTCGCCGATAGCGACGCTCCACGCCGGGCTTTCCCCTTTTCCTTCGGGCGTGAACGTCCAGGTGTTCGCTCCGTCCTTGCGCTGTTCCAGATCGAGCTTGGGCTGGACGAGCCGCAGCGCCGGAATGTCGAGGCGATGCCATAGCAGCGGCAGGACCCGAAGGTCCATGTCGAACGCGCCGAGCTCGGCGAAACGCTTGCGCGTGGCCCAGCCGGGATTGCCGACGCGCAGATCCTTCGCGATCAGCGCGAAGCCCGGCGAGAACGTGTCGGTGCCGTCGATGCGGCGGCGCCAGCGCCAGACGAGATCGATGTCACCGCCGATATCGATCTCGCGGCCGAGTGCGCTGCTCGCGCGTGCTTCGAGCCACGGCTTGGCGCGATTCCAGTCGTAGGAAACGAGCGCGACGACGCACGCCGCCGGCACGACGACCAGCACGATCAGGATCGCGATCAGCACAACGCGTCGTCGTCTCGACATCGGCGCTCCCACTCACGGTTCGACGAAGTTCGATCGAGTCTAGCGGCGCACTTGCGCCGATGCGAACCGGTGCATGGCGTCGATTCAGCTTCACCGTCGTCGCTGCATTAAGCGGCGGTTTCGGCGGACGGAGCTAGGTTCGGGCGATCGCCACTCGAGGCATGCGCCATGGACAACGTGGAACGCCCGGCCTGCAGCCACATCCCTTGCGAGTGCCTCGCGCGCGAAGGCAGCAGCTACTGCAGCTCGTGGTGCGAAAACGCGGCGCTCGCGGCGACGCACGAGGAAGGCGGCGGTTGCGAATGCGGTCACGCCGAATGCACGACGCGCAGCTTCCAGCCGCGATTCACGGTGACCTGACGAAGATCGCCGGGAGAACTAGTCGTGCAGCGCCGGCGGATGAGCGGCGCGGCGATGCAGGTAGTAGCGCGCGGGCTCGTAGTGCGTTTCGGCATCGAACGGAGTGCAGAACTTGTCTGCGCAGAGATCGCTCCGGACGAAGAACGCGTTGACGCCGGCGATGTCGCAGCCGACCAGCGCGTAGCCGAGGCGCGCGCCGAGCTCCTCGAGCGCCTTCAGGCTCGCGCCGTAATACGACGAGCCGTTCCACCATTTCGCGGGGTCGTACTCGGCGATCCACACCACATCGGCGGGAAACAGCGCGTTGTATTCGACGACCGCGACGCGCGGTTTCAGCGCCGCGAGCGCGGCCCAGACGTGATAGGTGTTGCGATCGACATCAAGGCTGAGGATATCGATTTCAGGCGAAGCGAGCGCGGGCATTACGAGCGACGCCGCGTTCTCGGCGGTGATCGCGGCTTCGATCAGCCCGAGGCGTCCATCCCCGATTTCGCCAGAGCACGCCGCACGGATGGCCCTGCAGTTCGCAGCGCTGCCATCGAGCCAGACACCGCGCCAGCCCTGGCAGAGCAGGAACGCCGTGTTGTTCTCGCGCCCGTTGCCGGCGCCGAGCTCGACGAAAACGCGATTCGTTTCGCCGATGCGGCGGAAGATCTCGCGGATCGCGCCGTCCTCGCCGCCCTGCGAAAACGCCTGATGCTCGAAGCGGGCGAGCCGTCGCGGATCGGCGTAGCGCGGCTGCTGCAGCAGCTCGTGCGTCAAC
>CALFNI010000148.1 GCA_937902695.1 uncultured Rhodanobacteraceae bacterium | reverse complement strand
GTGAGATAGACGGCCAACGCGACGGCGATGACCGCAGCGAGCGCATGGAGGAATGTCACGGCCGGCTCCGGCGGATGCAGTAGGCGTAGAGCAGGGTCGCGACGATCGCGAGCGCTGCGACGATGGTCACGAACAGGATCACTTGCGGTCCTCGAGCTTTGCGCAAAGCCTGATGTACGCGGCGGTCAGGCCGGCGAGGACGGCGAGCAGGGCGAGATAGACGATGTCCATGGCGCGGCACCTCGGAAGAACGGCGGCACGATACGGATGCCCGCATATGAGCGGCATATGGACCGGCGAGGCGCGTATAAGGAACGCGTAAAAAACGAACGGGCAGGCGCTCGGATGATCGCCGGGACGGCGCGATCCACCGGGATCACAAGTCAGGCAACGATGCGGCGTCGGCGCATCGCATCGGGATCGCGCGCCTGCGAGCTAGCGCTGTGCGCCGGCGCAATCCTCGGGGGGCTTGCACACGCCGGGTCGCGTCTCGGCCGGCGCGAACGGCACCGCAGCACCGGGCTTGAGCTGCCGGCGCCACGCATCGAGCTTCGCCTCGATGCTGCGCGTCGAAGCGATCTGCGGCTCGGAATGCTCTTGCCGGTCAGCCGTTTCCCACGCGTCGACCGATTTCTTGGCCTGCGCGAATGCATCCGGAATCGACGTCGTGTCGTTGAGCGCCTCGGCGAGGAACGCCTTGCCGAAATAGGTGATGTCCGAATCGGATCCGCAGCCGAACGACGTGCGGTCGGCGCGCGCGGAGGTCATGACCATCGTCGAATCGTCGCGCAGCGCATCGACGAAGCCGCCCGAGTAGCACGCGTTGACGACGAGCACCTTCCAGCGGATGGCGGGCTTCGTCTTCAGCGCGTCGGCGAGATCGTCGGGGCCGATCTGGTCGAGCGGCAGCGGATCGAGATCGACGAGCAGCCGATGCTCGCTCGATCCGTGCGTCGTCACGTACAGCAGCAACACGTCCTCGGCAGGATCCATCTTCTTCGCGACGTCGTCGAGCGCCCACGTGAGGTTCGTCAGCGTTGCGAGCGGGCGCGTGGCGACGGTCGCCGGATTGTTCTCGAGCACGAGCACGCGCCCCGCGGCGCCGAAGCGCGCGCCGAAGAGTTTCTCGACGTACTCGGCTTCGTTGCGGAACACCTTTTCCTCGGCATCGCCGGCGAAAGCGATCACGTAGAGATCGACGACGCCCGGCGTCTGCGGCTTCAGCTTCGCCTCGGCTTCGTCGAGGAGGGCCTGCTGGTTGTAGATGACCTGCTCGGCGTCGAACGCGGGCGTCGTGTCTTCGGATGCGCCCTCGTCGTCGCCGCCGTTGTCGTCGTCTTGCGACGCGGGTGCGGCCGTCGCGACCGGAGGCGTGGCAACGCCCTTCGCGGTGGTGAGCAACGGCATCGCCGGCAGCCACCACCAGAGCGCGGCCGACACCGCGAACGCGACGATGCCGGCGACGACGGCGCGACCGAAATGCCGCGGCGCGAGCCAGTTCGCGATGCCGATCAGCACGGGCAGCCACCACCAGCGCGAGACGATCTCGAGCAGCAGTGCGAGCAGGAGATGCTCCCGATCGGCGAGCGCCGACGCGGCCCACGCGAGCGGCCAGTGGACGATCGCCGACGTCGCGATCGTCGCCGCGAGCAGCAGCGTCGCGACACCCCAGACGATGCCGTCGCGCTGCATGATGCGCATCAGGAGCCAGGCGGCGGCAAGCGTCAGCAGCGAATCGGCGAGCAGCGTCACGACGCCGAACGAAACGAAGCGCCACGGCTGCGCGACGTCGACGACGTCGAGCGCGAGCGACACGGCGAAGTAGACGACGACGAGCGCGAGGAAAAGGCCGGGGCCGGCATCGACGGGATTCAGGCGCGGCCGGCAGAGCGCGATCGCGCGGAGCCCGTTCCACAGCGTCGTTGCGAGTCTCATTCGCGGAGCATCCATTTTCCAGCGGCGCTTCAGAGCACGAACGGAATCAGCGCGCGCACCTCGGCGCGGTAGCGCAGGTACGCATCGCCGAACGTCTCGATCATCCATTGCTCTTCGAGCTTGAGCTTGCGCCAGAGCGCGGCGAACACGATCGCGAGCGCGACGAGGCCGCGCCATTCGCCGCGCGCGATCGCGCTGCCGGCGAACGCGACGAGAAGGCCTGTATAGATCGGATGGCGCACGAAGCGGTACGGGCCGCTGCGGATCAGCTCGTGATCCTGCTTGACCGTGACGAGGCCGCTCCAGTTGCGGCCGAGCACGTTGCGCGCCCGGATCGCGAACAGAAGACCCGCCGCGACGAGGACGACGCCGGTCCAGTACGTCGCCGGCGCATCCGGCAGGAAGCGGCCTTCGAGAACGTGATCCGGCAGCGCCGGCGTCCAGAGCAGCCAGGCCGCGACGAACAGCGGGACGATGTGCGCCGCACGCGAAAGCGGCGACTCGAGACGGCGGGTCTGCTTCACGCTGCGCGCCGCGACGAACCAGTACGCGGCCCAGACGGTCCAGAGCGCGCCGACAAGGTTTGCGCCGCCGATGGTCATCGGGCGGCGTCGAACGCCACCGCGTCGAAGTCGGCGACGCAGCGGTGTGGCGTTCCATCGGGGCAGCGCCCCGGGGAGCGCGCCAGCAGCGTCGTCTGCATGCCGGCTGCGCGCGCGGCGTCGAGCTCTTCGGTGACGTCGGAGAGGAACAGGATCTCACCCGGCGGCACGCCGAGGGCATCGGCAATGCGCCGATACGAGCGCGCGTCGCGCTTCGCGCCGGTTTCCGTATCGAAGTAGCCGGAGAAGAGCGGCGTCAGGTCGCCGGCTTCGGTGTGCGCGAAGAGAAGTTTCTGCGCGGCGATCGAGCCCGAGGAATAGACATAGAGCCGCGTCCCGGCATCGCGCCACGCGCGAAGGCGCGCGGGTACGTCCGGGTAGACGTGCGCGCGATACTCGCCATCCAGGTAGCCGGCTTCCCAGATCATGCCCTGCAACGCTTTCAGCGCCGTGGATTTGCGGTCGGCGTCGATCCAGGAGATCAGCAGATCGATGATTTCCTCGCGCGTCGCCGAGACGAGCCCGGCTTCCTTCGCCGCTTCGTGCAGCCAGTGCTGCACGACGGGATCGTCCGCGTGCGTCTCGACGAAGGCGGGCAGGCGCTTGCGCGCGTACGGGAACAGCACGTCCTTGACGAAGCTGATCGAGCTCGTCGTGCCTTCGATGTCGGTGAGGATGGCTTTGATCATGTCGCCGTAGGGAAGAGAGCGAAAGCGCAAGATTGAACCACGGAGAACACGGAGAACACGAAGAAGATGTTCAATTATCTCCTTCTTCGTGCTCTTCGTGTTCTCCGTGGTTCGATCTATGTCCTATCTTTGACTCGCTGTGCGCGCGTCCTCGACATTCGCCGCATAGGCGCTCTCGATCGCACGCTTGGCCTCGAGCGGCTGTGCGAGGCGCGAGAAGATCATCGCGCTTTCGCCGCGTCCGGTCAGCACGACGTCGCCGAACCCGAGCATGCGGCCCCACGCCGTCTGGCGCAGGTCGATCGTCTCGATCGAAGCCAGGCGAAGCTCCTCGGTCTGCCGGCTGACGATGCCGGTCTTGCGCACGACGCGGCGGTTGGTCACGCCCATCTCGATCGAGCGCAGGCGAATCCATTCGTAGATCGCCGCGAGGAGCGCGATGCCGAGCGTCGGCACCGCGAGCAGGAGATAGACGATCAGGCGCCACTTCGCCGTCCAGTGCAGCGCGAAGCGCGCAACGATGGTTTCGCCCGGCGCGAGTGATTCGTCGAGATAGGCCATCGCGTCAGGCTGCGCGCGCGGATGCGTGCGGCGTCATGCGCGGAAACTTCTCCGCGATGGCCTCGCCCGTGAAGTTCGCGACCCAGCCTTCCTTGTTCGTGAAGAGGCGGATCGCGACGAAGTACGGCGATTCGCTCATGTCGAACCAGTGGCGCGTGCCGTCGGGCACGCCGATGAGGTCGCCTTTCTCGCAAAGCACCTCGTAGACCTTCTCGCCGATGTGCAGCGTGAACTGTCCCGCGCCGGCGACGAAGAAGCGCACTTCGTCCTCGCTGTGCGTATGTTCGCCGAGGAAC
>CALFNI010000147.1 GCA_937902695.1 uncultured Rhodanobacteraceae bacterium | reverse complement strand
TCGCGCTGCGGATTCTTCGATTCCTCGGCTGCCGTCGTCAGCGTGTCGTAGCCGAACACCGCGAAGAAGACGACCGCGGCGGCCGTCGCGACGCCCTTGAAGCCGAAGTGCCCGACGCCGTCCGCGCCGACGACGCGCTCGGGGATGAACGGATGCCAGTTCGCCGTATCGACGAAGAAGATGCCGACGCCGATGACGATCACGACCGCGAGCACCTTGATCGCGACGATCAGCGTGTTGAAGCGCGCGCCCCATTCGGTGCGCATGACGAGCAGCGCGGCAACCGCGAGCGTGACGAGCGCGGCGATGACGTTGAATACGCGCCCCTCGCCGGTGCCCATCGCGCCTTGCGCCCATACCGGCAGTTGGATGTTCGCGGCGCCGAGCAGCGACTGCACGTAGCCGGACCAGCCGATCGCGACGACCGCGACGATCAACGCGTATTCCAGCAGGAGATCCCAGCCGATCAGCCAGGCGATGAACTCGCCGAGCGTCGCATAGCCGTACGTGTAGGCGCTGCCGGTGACCGGGATCAGCCCCGCGAACTCGGCATAGCAGAGCGCCGCCGCGCCGCTCGCGATGCCGGCGATCAGGAACGAGAGCGCAACCGCCGGTCCCGCGTTGACCGCCGCCTGCTGCCCGGCGAGCACGAACACGCCGACGCCGATGATGCCGCCGATGCCGATCGCGGTGAGCTGCCAGATGCCGAGCACGCGGCGGAAGTCGCGCCGCTCGCCGACCTCGCGCTGCATCTGTTCGATCGGCTTGTGGCGCGTCAGCTTGGCGAGAAGGCTCATGCGGGTCCCCTTCGGACGAGCGGCGATCATAGCGGTTCGCGCCGCGATCACGAGCGGCGGTGCAGCACGGCGCACGCGCATCGCCATCCGCCGACATGAATGCAGTCGCCGTTCCTACGCCGACGCGGGTCATATGGATTTGCCCGTCGCCGGCCTCCGTGCGAGAATCACATTACCGAGGTAATGCCATGTCCAGCAAAAGCAGATTGACCGTCCAGTCGCAGGTTTCGGTGCCGGTTTCGGTGCGCCGGCGGCTCGGTCTCGGGCCCGGGTCGACGCTGATCTGGGAAGAAGCCGGCGACCACGTCATCGTGCGCCGCGTCGGCGCGCACACGTCGTCCGCGATCCACGACGCCGTGTTCCCGGACAAGCCCCCGCGCAAGAGCCTCAAGGAGCTCAAGGCCGGCATCGCCGCGCACATCCGCAAGCGTCATGCGCGCGATTGACACGAACGTCCTCGTGCGCCTGATCGCGCGCGACGACGCCGCGCAGACCGCGCTCGCGGAGGCGTTCGTCGAGAGAGGGGCGTGGGTGCCGCTGCTCGCGCTGGTCGAGACGGCGTGGGTGCTCGACGCGGTCTACGCGCGCACCGCCGAGCAGATCGCGACCTGCATCGACATGCTGCTCTCGCACGAGCAGCTCGTGCTCGAGCGCGGCGAGATCGTAGAGGCCGCGCTCGAGCGATATCGCGCGAAACCGAAGGCCGGATTCAGCGACTGCCTGATGCTCGAAGTGGCGCGCACCGCCGGACATCTTCCGTTCGGCACGTTCGACAAGGCGCTCGCGCGGCGCGACGACGCTACGCTCCTCGCCTGACCGCTGCGCGGAAACGCTTCGTCGCATCGCACGGTCGGGCGGCTTGCGGGGCGGCGTTCACCTCACTACTTGCGTTATCTCGCGCGGAGCGACCATGCGTACCGAAGCCCTGCCCTCGATCCCCGCCGCTGCGACGTCGGCGCGCGTCGTCTCGGTCGACCTGCTGCGCGGCCTCATCATGATCGTGATGGCGCTCGACCACGTGCGCGACTATTTCTCGCCATTCCCGTGGGATCCGACCGATCTCTCGCAGGCCTCGGCCGCGCTCTTCCTGACACGCTGGATCACGCACTACTGCGCGCCGATCTTCGTCTTCCTCGCCGGTACCAGCGCGTACCTCTACCGCCGCAACAGCAACTGTTCGCGCGCGCAGCTGCAATGGTTCCTCGTGACGCGCGGGCTCTGGCTCGTCCTGCTCGAGATCACGCTGATCAGCTTTTTCTGGCAGTTCGGCTACCACGGCATGATCCTGCAGACGCTGTGGTCGCTCGGCTGGTCGATGGTTGCGCTTGCGCTGCTGCTCTATCTCCCCACGTGGGCAATGCTCGCGATCGCGTTCGCGATGATCTTCGGACACAACCTGCTCGACGGCATCCATCCGAAGGATTTCGGCTCGTTCGCGATCCTCTGGGGCATCGTGCACGAGTTCTATTTCGACCAGGTCACGCCGGGCTTCTTCGTCGCGGTCGGCTACCCGCTCGTGCCGTGGATCGGCGTGATGGCCGCCGGGTACGGCTTCGGCCGGCTGCTCGAGCTCGAGCGATCGCGGCGCGACCGGCTGCTGATCACGATCGGCCTCGGCCTGGTCGCGCTGTTCCTCGTGCTGCGCCTGACGAATCTCTACGGCGACGCGCGGCTCTGGGCGCCGAACC
The DNA here is from genome assembly GCA_937902695.1 of uncultured Rhodanobacteraceae bacterium. Lineage (GTDB taxonomy): Bacteria > Pseudomonadota > Gammaproteobacteria > Xanthomonadales > Rhodanobacteraceae > Dokdonella_A. Next base: position 2,871 of record CALFNI010000147.1, on the reverse strand, counting down.
CGCGCGGATTCCTCTATACCGCGCTGCAGGTTCTCAACACGACGAAGTATCCGCCGTCGCTGCAATATCTTTTGATGACGCTCGGCCCCGCGCTCGCGCTGATTCCGCTCCTCGAACGCTGGCGCGGCGCGCTCGCCGACCGGGTCGCCGTGTTCGGCCGCGTGCCGTTCTTCTTCTACGTGCTGCACCTGCCGCTGATCCACCTGGCCGCGCTGATCTGGACGGAAAGCGCCTTCGGCGTGTCGACGCTCGGCGATTTCTTCCATACCGAGGTCGTGCCGGGCTATGAGCCGAGTCTTCTGCGCGTGTATCTCGTCTGGGCCACGGCGATCGTGGCGACGTATCCGCTCTGCGCGTGGTACGCGACGTACAAGCGCGCGCACAGGGACAACCGGTGGCTGAGCTATCTCTGAGCGACGACGTCAGCGCGTCTTCGTCGTGCGCCAGGCCAGCATCTCGGCTGGCGGCGCAAACGTGTCCGGCCGCGCCGCGTTCCAGAACCGCTGGAACACCGCGTGCTCGCCGACGCCGTCGATCAGCTCGCCCGGCTTGACGAACTTGTAGAGCGTCGCCAGCGAGCGCACCTCGGTCGAGGACACGCGGCGGATCAGATGCTCGGGCCCGAGCTCCGACGGATGCGTCAGGCCCGCGGCCTGCAACAGCTCCTTCAACGCGACCAGCGTGTTTTCGTGGAAGTTCCTGACGCGCGTCGCCTTGTCCGGCACGTCCATGTGCTTCCAGCGCCTGGGATCCTGCGTCGCGACGCCGGTCGGGCAGAGATCGGTGTGGCAACTCTGCGACTGGATGCAGCCCAGCGCGAACATGAAGCCGCGCGCGGCGTTGCACCAGTCGGCGCCGAGCGCGAGCGTGCGCGCGACGTCGACCCCGGTGATGACTTTGCCGGCCGCGCCGATGCGGATCCTGTCGCGAAGGTTCAACCCGACGAGGGTGTTGTGCACGATCATCAGCGCCTCGCGGAGCGGCACGCCGACGTGATCGGTGAACTCGAGCGGCGCGGCGCCCGTGCCGCCCTCGCCGCCGTCGACGACGATGAAATCGGGCAGGATTCCGGTCGTCCGCATCGCCTTGGCGACGCCGAACCATTCCCAGGGATGGCCGAGCGCCATCTTGAAGCCGGTCGGCTTGCCGCCCGACAGCTCGCGCAGGCGCGCGATGAAATGGAGCAGCCCTTCGGGCGTATCGAATGTCGAATGGCGTGCGGGCGAGATGCAGTCCTCGCCGATCGCGACGCCGCGCGTGGCCGCGATTTCGGCCGTCACCTTCGGCGCCGGAAGGACGCCGCCGTGGCCCGGCTTCGCGCCCTGCGAGAGCTTGAGCTCGATCATCTTCACTTGCGCGAGGAGCGCCTTCTCGGTGAAACGCGCCTCGCTGAAGACCCCGGCGCGCTCGCACGCGCCGAAGTAGCCCGAGCCGAGCTCCCAGACGATGTCGCCGCCGTTTTCGCGGTGGTACGGCGACAGCGAGCCCTCGCCCGTGTCGTGATAGAAGCCGCCGCGACGCGCGCCTTCGTTGAGCGCGCGGATCGCGTTCGGCGAGATCGCGCCGAAGCTCATCGCGGAAATGTTGAAGACGCTCGCCGAGTACGGCTGCGTGCACGCCTCGCCGCCGATGGTGACGCGAAAATCGTGATTCTCGATCTTCGTCGGCGCCATCGAGTGGTTGATCCACTCGTAGCGCTCGGCGTAGACGTCGAGCTCGGTGCCGAACGGCCTCACGTCGAGCGCGTTCTTCGCGCGCTGGTGGACGATGGCGCGCTGCACGGCCGAGAACGGCACTTCTTCGTTGTCCGATTCGACGACGTACTGGCGCAGCATCGGCCGCACGTACTCGAAGAAGTAGCGGATGTGCGCGAGCAGCGGATAATTGCGCCTCAGCGTCGAGTGTTTCTGAACGAGGTCGACGAGGCCGAATACCGTCAGCGCGCCGGATACGACCGCCGCGATCCGCCACGCCGCGCCGTCCGACCAGCGCAACAAGGCCAGCGCTGCGACCGCGATCGCGAATACGAGCGCGAGATAGCGGGACGGCAGCCACTTTTCCATCGACGGTCTCCGGAGCGCGCGTGGAACGTTGCATCGCGCGCGACGCCCGCAGCATAGCGGACGTCTCATCGCAGGGTGATCTCGAGCCGCTAAACTCGACGCATGGACGAACCCGTTCCGCCGAAGCCGCCCCCGCGTCGACGCAAGACCGCAACCGATGCCGGCGCGGATGCGGATGCGGATGCGCGCGCGTCCGCGCCCGCTGCACCGCGCCGGCGTGCACCGGCGGCGAGAGCGCAGCCGCCCGGCGGCGACGACGCAGCGCGCGCAATTCCGAGCCGCACGCGCGCGAGCCCGACGGCAACATCTCGCGCGGCTGCGGCGACGCCGGCGCGCGGGTCGCCGAAGCCTCCCGCGCGCGCGAACGCGCCTGCGAAGGTGACGGCCCCCACGAGCGCAGCGACGGCAGCAAGGCCTCGGTCGAGCGGCACACCCGCCCGCGCCGCGGCGCCGGTTCCGCCGCCGCCGATGCCGCCGAGTGCGGCGGCACGCCAGGCAGAGCCGAGCCCGCGCGCCGCACCGCCGCCGCCGTCAGGGCCGCCTCGCGCGAAGGAACCGCCGCGCGTCGAACCCAGGGGTGCCGAACCGCCGCGCGCGACGCCTGCGCAGCGCGCCGCCCCGGAGCCGCTGCCCTCGTTCCTGCGTCCGAGCACGCCGCCCCCGCCAACGATGGCGGCGAAACGCGGCGATCCGCGCCCGGCCGATGCATCGCCGCGCTCGCGCCGGATCATCGACTGGCTGCTCGGGTACCTGCCGCCGCGCCCCCACGCGCGCGCGCTGTATTACCTCGTGCTGATGCCTCTCGATC
>CALFNI010000146.1 GCA_937902695.1 uncultured Rhodanobacteraceae bacterium | reverse complement strand
TTCTGCAAGCGATTCCCCTTCTACCATGCTCTTCGCGTGCCGGCACGCGCCCCGAGCGATGCGCCGCGACGCTAGCAAATGCGCGACGATCCGACAATTCGGCGGCGGCAAGCGGACGCTGGATCGGCTATCGTTCGCGGTCTCCTCAGCCGCCGCAATTCCCCAATGGAACCGATCGCTCCCGCCGCGCCGCGACGCGCCGCGCTGATCTTCATCTTCGTCACCGTGCTGATCGACATCCTGTCGTTCGGCCTGATCATCCCGGTGCTGCCGCACCTGATCGAGAGCTTCCTCGGCGGCGACGTGCCGAAAGCGGCGATCTGGTACGGCTGGTTCGCGACCGTGTTCATGGCGATGCAGTTCGTGTTCACGCCGGTGCAGGGCGCGCTGTCCGATCGCTTCGGCCGGCGGCCGGTGATCCTCCTGTCGAATCTCGGCCTCGGCCTCGATTTCCTGATGATGGCGCTGGTCAATACGCTGCCGCTGCTGTTCATCGGCCGCGTCATTTCCGGCATCACCGCGGCGAGCTTCAGCACGGCGAACGCATACGTCGCCGATGTGACGCCGCCCGAAAAGCGCGCCCAGAGCTTCGGCATGATCGGCATGGCATTCGGCATCGGCTTCGTCATCGCGCCTGCGATCGGCGGCTTCCTCGGCGAAATCGATACGCGGCTGCCGTTCAAGGTCGCCGTTGCGCTGTGCCTGGCGAACTTCGTATACGGCTTCTTCGTGCTGCCGGAATCACTGCCGCCCGAGCGCCGCACGCCGCGCTTCGACTGGGCGCACGCAAACCCGCTCGGCGCGCTCCAGCTGCTGCGCCGCTACCCGCAGGTGCTCGGCCTCATCTCGGTGCTGTTCCTGCTCGCGTTTGCGCACATGGTCTATCCGAGCACGTTCGTGCTGTATGCCGACTATCGGTTCGGGTGGGGCCCGCAGATGGTCGGCTACACGCTCGCGGTCGTCGGCGTGCTCGCAGCCGTCGTGCAGGGTGGCCTCATCAAGAAGATCGTCGCCGCGTTCGGCGAGCGGCGCACGCTGCTGCTTGGCCTCGGCTGCGGCACGGTCGGGTTCATGCTGTACGGTCTCGCGCCGAGCGGGCCGTGGTTCTGGGCCGCGATGCCGATCGCCGCGCTGTGGGGCATCGCGCAGCCGGCGGCGCAGGCGATCATGACGCACCAGGTCGACCCGACCGAGCAGGGTCGCCTGCAGGGCGCCGTCGCGAGTCTCTCGAGCATTGCCGGCATCTTCGCGCCGACGCTGTTCACGCGCGCGTTCGCCGCGGTGACCGAAGCGCATCTCCACAACGCATGGGCCGGGATCACGTTCGGCATCGCCGCCGTGCTCGTCGGCATCGCGTGGCTGATCGCATGGAGGGTTTCTCGCGGTGCTTCGCGGCGCGACGCGCCGGCGCCGGCGACGATCGTGCCCGACGTCGTCTCCGACGCGAGCGCGCTGCAGGTGCAGCCTGCGGCCGAGGGCGGCGACGCGACGCGCTGACGCCGCGTCGCGTCGCTACGAGCCGTATTTCACCGAGCAGCCATAGGGCTCCGACGCCGGCACGCCGACGGCCTTGCCGGCCTTGATCTCGGCGAGCGCCTGGCTGACGTATTGCGTCGCCTTCGGAATGTCGTCGTTGTCGGCGCTCGCAATCGAGTCGATGCCGTGCGGCGAAGGTAGCGCACGCCGCATTGGCACTGCGTAACCACGACAGCCGACACGGCGAGCGCTTTCAGCGGCGCGACGAGCGCTTCGGCAATGCCTGCTTCGTCGTCGCGAAGCCTTCCCACGGATCCTTGCGCAGCGTCTTCGCGCGCTTCAGCGCCGCGGCGAGATCGAACGCCGCCGGGCCTTCGATCTTCGCCAGATCGCTCCAGCGCACCGGCATCGCGACGGGCGCGCCGGCGCGCGCACGCAGCGACCAGCTCGCGACGCTCGTCGCGCCGCGCGTGTTGCGCAGCCAGTCGATGAAGATGCGGCCTTTGCGATCGGCCTTGCTCGCGTGCGCGAGATAATGCGATGGGTCGTCGCTGGCCATCTCGTCGGCGATCGTCTCGCTCCGTCCGTCCGCCGTGATCGCGACGACGCGGCCGTCGTCGCCGCCGGTGACGATACGTTTGCCATCGCCTGCCGCGACGAGAAGCGTCGCGCCCGGATGGACGGTGAGGCGGCGCTCGCCAGCGTCCAGCGCGGCGGGAAGCGACCCGTCCGAAAAGAGGAGCACCGAGCCGTCGCTCAGCGCCAACGCAGGGAGCCGCCCGAGGAACGCGG
>CALFNI010000145.1 GCA_937902695.1 uncultured Rhodanobacteraceae bacterium | reverse complement strand
TTCAGCCGCCAGCTCGCGACGATGATGTCGGCGGGCGTGCCGATGGTGCAGGGCTTCGAGATCGTCGCCGGCGGCCAGACCAATCCGCGCATGAAGGACATGCTGACGGACATCAAGACGAACATCGAAGGCGGCTCGGCGCTGCACGAATCGCTCGGCAGGTACCCGGTGCAGTTCGACGAGCTCTTCGTCAATCTCGTCAAGGCCGGCGAATCGGCCGGCGTGCTCGACACCGTGCTCGACACGATCGCGAGCTACAAGGAAAACATCGAATCGCTGAAGGGCAAGATCAAGAAGGCGATGTACTACCCCGCGATCGTCATCGCGGTCGCGATCCTCGTCTCGTGCATCCTGCTGATGTTCGTCGTGCCGCAGTTCGAATCGGTGTTCAAGAACTTCGGCGCCGACCTCCCCGCGTTCACGCAGATGCTGGTCAGCGCGTCGCGGTTCATGGTTTCGTACTGGTGGCTGCTGCTGCTTGGCTTCGGCGGCTCCGTATTCGCCCTGATCGTCGTCTACAAGCGCTCGCAGAAGGTGCAGCACTTCGTGGGCCGCATGCTGCTGAAGCTGCCGGTTGTCGGCCAGATCCTGCGCCAGTCGGCGATCGCGCGTTACGCGCGCACGCTCGGCGTCACGTTCCGCGCCGGCGTGCCACTCGTCGAGGCGCTCGATTCCGTCTCGAACGCGACGGGCAGCGTCGTCTACAACGACGCCGTCAAGCGCATCCGCGAGGACGTCGCCATCGGCCACCAGCTGCAGCTCGCGATGCGCCAGACCAATCTTTTCCCGAACATGGTCGTGCAGATGGTCGCGATCGGCGAAGAGGCCGGCGCGCTCGACAAGATGCTGTTCAAGATCGCCGACTTCTTCGAGGAAGAGGTCAACAACGCGGTCGACGCGCTGGCGAGCCTCCTCGAGCCGTTCATCATGGTCATCATCGGCGTGCTCGTCGGCGGCATGGTGATCGGCATGTATCTCCCGATCTTCAAGCTCGCCGCGGTGGTCGGCTAAGCGCCCCGCGCGTGTCCGACTTCGCCTGGGCTACCGACCCCGGTCCGCTGATCGCGCTGACCGGGTTGCTCGGGCTCCTCGTCGGCAGTTTCCTCAACGTCGTCATCCTGCGCCTCCCGAAGAGGCTCGAGCACGACTGGCGCTCGCAGGCGCGCGAGCTGCTCGGCCACGAGCATGCGGACGAATCGGCGCCGCCGGATCTCGTCAGGACCGGCTCGCACTGCCCGTCGTGCAAGCACAGGCTCTCGGCGCTCGACAACGTTCCCCTCGTGAGCTGGCTCGCGCTGCGCGGCCGCTGCCGCTATTGCGGCGTGCGCATCTCGTGGCAATACCCGCTGGTCGAGCTCCTGACCGCGCTCGCCTCGGCGGCGATCGCGTGGAAGCTCGGCTTCGGCTGGCCGCTCGCCGCGGGCCTCGTCTTCACATGGACGCTGATCGCCGCCTCCGGCATCGATGCGCGCACGCAGCTGCTGCCCGACCAGCTGACCCTCCCTCTGCTCTGGCTCGGCCTCGTGCTGTCGCTCGTGTCGATGTTCGTCACGCCATCGAGCGCGATCGTCGGCGCCGCGATCGGCTATCTCAGCCTCTGGTCCGTCTACTGGCTGTTCAAGCTCGCGACCGGCAAGGAAGGCATGGGCTACGGCGATTTCAAGCTGCTCGCCGCGCTCGGCGCGTGGATGGGCCCGATGAGCCTCCTGCCGATCGTGCTGCTCTCCTCGCTGATCGGCGCGATCGTCGGCGGCACGATGCTGGCGCTTCGCGGCCAGGATCGCTCGACGCCGATTCCGTTCGGGCCTTTCATCGCCGCGGCGGGCTGGGTCTGGTTCCTCGCCGGCGACAAGCTCGGCGCGATGTATCAGGCGTACTTCACGCTCGCGCACTGACCGGCACGCGCGCGGCACTGCGAAGGAGCGACGCGATGCATCCTTTCACCGTTGCGCTCATCGGCGGCATCGCGAGCGGCAAATCCGCCGCGGCACGGCGCTTCGCGGCGCTCGGCGCGGGCGTCGTCGACGCAGACGTCGTCGCGCGCGAGCTCGTCGAGCCCGGCATGCCCGCGCTCGCCGAGATCGCGGCCGCGTTCGGCACGCGGCTGCTCGACGAAAATGGATCGCTCGAACGCGCCGAAATGCGAGCGCTGATTTTCGGCGACGACGAGGCGCGACGACGCCTCGAAGCGATCCTGCATCCGCGCGTGCGCGCCGAGATGCTCGTGCGAACCGATGCCGTGACGGGGCCGTATGCGCTGCTCGTGGTTCCGCTCTATGTCGAAACCGGCGGCTACGACTGGGCCGATCGCGTCGTCGTCGTCGACCTGCCGCGCGAGCTCCAGCTCGCACGCGCGATCGCCCGCGACGGCATGGCGCCGTCGCTTGCCGAGGCGATGATCGATGCGCAGGCGTCGCGCGAGGAGCGTCTCGCCAAAGCCGACGACGTCATCGACAACAGCGGCACGCCCGATGCGCTCGACGCGCAAGTCGCGGTGCTGCACCGGAAATACCTCGAGCTTGCGGCAGCGCGACGCTGACGGTTCAGGCGGCGCGGTCGCGCTTCGCGGCGCTCTGATCCGGCAAGGCGTCGGATTTCGCTTGCGCGTTTTCGATCTGCCGCAACCGCCAGTCGATGCGCTCGAGCAGCCGCCGGTTAACTGCCGAGAGATCGGCGAGAAAGCCGAGCATGAAGAGGATGAGGCCGACGGTGACGGACGCCGCCGCGAGCACGGCCGACTGGATGTGCCCCGCGCCCTGCCCCATCAGCTTGTAGACGAGATACCAGCCGCCCGAAAGCGCGCCGACGACGAGGAAAAAAAGCGCGATCAGCCAGAAGAACGTCAGCGGCTTGTACGTCGCGAAGATGCGCACGATCGTCGTCGAGGAGCGCCACACGTAGCGCCCGATGCTTTTCACGAGCCGCGAAGGTCGCAGGTCCGGATTCGTGCGGATCGGCACCGACAGCACGCGGATGTTGCTGTGGCCGGCCTGGATGATCGTCTC
>CALFNI010000144.1 GCA_937902695.1 uncultured Rhodanobacteraceae bacterium | reverse complement strand
AGGGCAAGTACATCGGCATCTGCGGCCAGGGACCGAGCGATCACCCGGATCTGGCCGAGTGGCTGATGGACCAGGGCATCGAATCGGTTTCGCTGAATCCGGATACCGTTGTCGATACGTGGCTGAGGCTTGCCAAGAAGAAGGCGGGCTGATTCGCGCTTTCACGGGAGGCAGAACGTGCTGTTACGCATTGCATTTGCTTTTGCGCTGACCTTGGGCGCGGTCGGCCCCGCAGCGGCGGGCAACGAGTCGGCGCCGACTGTCGATCTTTCGGTCAAGGGCGACATCCAGATCGGACCCGACGGACACGTCACCGACTGCTGGCTGAAGACACAGATGGCCCCGACGGTCGCGAAGCTCGTCGACAGCACGGTTCGAAGCTGGCACTTCGAGCCGATCACGGTCGACGGCCGGCCGGTGAACGCGAAGACCACGATGAGTCTTCGCCTGAGCGCGACGCCGGCGCCGAACGATACCTACTCGCTGAAGATCGAGAGCGTCCATTTCGGCACGCTGACCCGCACGAATCTCAAGTTGCCGGTCTACCCGTCCGACGCAGCGCGCGTCGGGCTCGGCGCGCGCGTCGTGCTGTATCTCATCATCGGCGAAAATGGCAACGTGATCGACGCCATGCCGGGTCAGACCAGCCTCACGATGCGCGCGAAAGACGAGGACGAAGCGGAAATGTGGCGCAAGCGCTTCGAGAAGGCCAGCCTCGAAGTCGTCAAGTCGTGGCGCTACGACACGAGCGAGCTCGTTGACGGCAAGCGCGTCGCCAAGCGTTACGCGATAGCACCGATCGAGTTCAGCATGTCGCGCTCGGACAAATGGACGCCCTATGTGCCGGGCCCCGTCCATCCTGCCTGGTGGGACAAGGCGAAGGCGGCCGACGGCTCGGCCGAGCAGCAGCTTGCGCAGATCTCCAATGGCGAAACGGCATCCGCGAGCTCGCAATTTCGTCTCAGGGATGACGTGGTCGGAAAGACGCTTTGAGCCCGGGACCGTACAAACCAGTCGCACGATCGCGTCGCGTCTAAGAGTCTCGGCCCGGCCATGGGGCTTTTCGCGACGACGCTAGACGCGCACACTAGCGAGCGTCAAGCCGCCCGGAAACCGACGGCGACCCGTGCGCCCGCGCGAACGAGGGAATGTCGCGCCCGGCGAATCCTTCGAAACGCAAGGGGTGACGCGATGATCACGTTGAACGTCAACGGCCAGCCGCACGATGTCGACGTCGCGGCCGATACGCCGCTGCTCTGGGTGCTGCGCGACGTGCTTGCGATGACCGGCACGAAGTTCGGCTGCGGCATCGCGCAGTGCGGCGCGTGCACCGTGCACGTAGACGGCGCGCCGGTACGCTCGTGCCTCCTGCCGGTCGGCACGATCGGCGCGAAGCAGATCACGACGATCGAAGGCATCGGCGCGACGCCGGCCGGCGCGAAGGTGCAGAAGGCCTGGCTCGATCTCGAAGTGATCCAGTGCGGGTACTGCCAGTCGGGCCAGATCATGTCCGCCGCGGCGCTGATCGCAACGAAGGCGACGCCGGACGATGCCGATATCGACGCCGCGATGGCCGGCAACATCTGCCGCTGCGGCACCTACGTGCGCATCCGCGACGCGATCAAGAAAGCCGCGGAGGCCGCATGAAACCGGAAGGGTTCGCAGGTTCCGGCGCCCTGCCCTCGCCGTCTCGCCGGACGTTCGTCAAGGCGAGCCTCACCGCGGGCGGCGCGCTGCTGCTCGGCTTCCGGCTCAAGGGCGCCGACGCCGCCGCCAGCCCCGCGGCGACGACGTTCGCGCCCGATGCATTCATCCGCATCGACCGCGACGGCACGGTCACCCTGATCATGCCGCAGGTCGAGATGGGCCAGGGCACGTACACGTCGATTTCGATGATCCTCGCCGAGGAGCTCGATGCGAAGTGGGATGCCGTCAGGGTCGACCACGCGCCGCCGAACGATGCGCTCTACGCGAATCCGACGTTCAAGGAGCAGATGACCGGCAATTCGAACTCGGTGCGCGCCTTCTGGATGCCGCTGCGCAAGAGCGCCGCGGCCGCGCGGGCGATGCTCGTCCAGGCGGCCGCGAAACGCTGGAAAGTCGACGCGTCGACGTGCACGGCCGCCGACAGCGAAGTCGCGCACGCGCCGAGCAATCGAAAGCTCGGCTACGGCGATCTCATCGCCGACGCGAGCCAGATCGAAGCGCCGAAAGATCCGCCGCTCAAGGACGTCAAGGATTTCAAGCTGATCGGAAAGCCCCTGAAGCGCCTCGATACGCCGGACAAGACCAACGGCAAGGCGATGTACGGCATCGACGCGATGCCGCAAGGCGTCAAGTTCGCGACGCTGCGCGCGTGTCCGGTCTTCGGCGGCAAGGTCGCCCACGTCGACGATGCGAAGACCAGGCAGGTTCCGGGCGTCCGCCAGGTCGTCGTGCTCGACGATCTCGTTGCCGTGGTCGGCGATC
>CALFNI010000143.1 GCA_937902695.1 uncultured Rhodanobacteraceae bacterium | reverse complement strand
ACGCTCTTCCCTTCCCCCGCGCGCCGAGAAGGTGTCGGTGCGGGCAATCCTTGAGCGGCGAACCGCCCCGCCCTCACTCTGCCCTCTCCCGCGAGCGGGAGACGGAAAAGCTACCCTTCGGGGCGCAGGTACGGAAACAGCAGCACGTCGCGGATCGACGGCACGTCCGCGAACAGCATGACCAGCCGGTCGATGCCGACGCCGAGCCCGCCTGCCGGCGGCATGCCGTACTCGAGCGCACGGATGTAGTCTGCATCGAAGTGCATCGCCTCGTCGTCTCCGGCGTCCTTGGCCTTGGCCTGCGCGAGGAAGCGCGCGGCCTGGTCTTCGGGGTCGTTGAGCTCCGAAAATCCGTTCGCGATTTCCTTCGCGCCGATGAAGAGCTCGAAACGGTCGGTGACGGTCGGATCGGCATCGCTTGCGCGCGCCAGCGGCGAGACCTCGGTCGGATACTGCGTGATGAAGGTCGGCTGGATCAGCGTCGCCTCGACGGTCGCCTCGAACAGCTCCGTCAGCAGGCGTCCTGCGCCGTACTCGGCCTTGACGTGGATGCCGAGCCGCGCGCAGTGGATCGCGAGCGCGGCGCGATCGCCGATGTCGCCGGCACCGATTCCCGGATTCAACTCGCGCACGGCCTCGCTCATCGCCCAGCGCTTGAACGGCGGGCCGACGTCGATGTCACGGCCCTCCCAGTGCAGCGCGGTCTTGCCGAGCGTCGCCTTCGCGGTCTCGCGGATCATGGCCTCGGTGAGATCCATGACGTCCGTGTATGTCGCGTAGGCCTGGTAGAGCTCGAGCATCGTGAACTCGGGGTTGTGCCGCGTCGACACGCCCTCGTTGCGGAAATTCCGGTTGATCTCGTAGACGCGTTCGAAGCCGCCGACGACGAGTCGCTTCAGGTAAAGCTCCGGCGCGACCCGCAGGTACATCTGAAGATCGAGCGCATTGTGATGCGTCACGAAGGGCCGCGCGGTCGCGCCGCCGGGGATCGGATGCATCATCGGCGTCTCGACTTCCATGAAGCGCCGCGGGTCCGCCTCGAGCCACTGGCGGATGAAGCGGATCATCTGCGAGCGCAGCTCGAACACGTGGCGCGATTCCGGCGTCACGATCAGATCGACGTAGCGCTGCCGATAGCGCTGCTCGATGTCGGCGAGCCCGTGCCATTTGTCGGGCAACGGACGCAGCGACTTCGTGATGAGCCGCATGGCGTCGGCCTTGACCGAAAGCTCGCCCGTCTTCGTGCGCATGAGCGCGCCTTGGACGCCGACGATGTCGCCACGGTAC
>CALFNI010000142.1 GCA_937902695.1 uncultured Rhodanobacteraceae bacterium | reverse complement strand
CGCTGCCGGCGCCGATGCTGTCGAGCATGATGTCGCCGCGGCCATCGCCCTGGCGAAGATCGAGCCGGGCGCCGGAAATGTGCGAGGTGCGGAACGCGCGCAGCACGGGTTCGAACGGCATGTTGACGAGCGCGAACGCGACGATCGCGTTGCCGTTCCGGACCGGCAGGGCGACCACCAGCCGCGGTCCCTTCCCCTTGTCGACGCGCGCCTGCAGCGGCGCCGGCGCCGCGGTCGACTTCGCCTGCATCAGCATCTGCGCTTTCGCGTAGCCGAACTTGGCGAGATCGCCCGCGATGATCTCGTCGAGCGCCGGCGAATAGAACTCGACGGACTTGAGATCGGGCAGCGCCTTGGCGAGCGCATCGGACGCCGCCGCGCGTCCGGCCTCGCCCTGCGCCAGCGCCTCGACGACGGCGGGCGACGCGAGCGCTTCCTGCACGCGCTGCAGCGTCTGATGCAGGCTCGCGCCAATCGCGGTGATCGCGCTGGTGCGGACGGTATCGGCTTCGCGCGCGCCGCTCTGCGCGCTCCAGACGAGCCACGCTTGCCACGCGAAGAAGGTTCCGAGGATCAGCAGCGCGGTGCCGATCGCGAGCGGCAGCAGCACGCGCACGATCCGCTGCACGCGCGCGACGGCCGCATGCGCGCGCTCGGCGATCTGCGACTTCGTTTTCTTCGTGACGCTGGCCGCCATCGACGCCTCGCCCTGCCTCAGTGACGCCCGGAACTGCCGAAGCCGCCCTCGCCCCGGACACTCGGCGCGAAGTCCGTGACCACATCGAATGATGCGCGCGCGACCGGCACGAACACGAGCTGCGCGATGCGCTCCCCGGGCGTGATGGTAAAGGCGCGATCGGAGCGGTTCCAGCACGAGATCATCAGCGGGCCCTGGTAATCGGCGTCGATGAGCCCGACGAGATTGCCGAGCACGATGCCGTGCTTGTGGCCGAGTCCGGAACGCGGCAGCACCATCGCGCAGAGCGCAGGATCCTCGATGTGGATCGCGATGCCGCTCGCGATCAGCGCGCTTGCACCGGGCTCGAGCACGAGCGGCGCATCGAGCATCGCGCGAAGGTCGAGCCCGGCCGACGATGCGGTCGCATACTCCGGCAACGGAAACTCGCGGCCCAGCCGTTCGTCGAGCACCTTGACCGCGATCCGGCGCGACGCCGTGGCCCCGGCACTCATGCGCGCCTCACCTGCGCGGCATGCATGCGCTCGCCGATGCGCGCGAGCAGGCGCTCGGCGAGCGCGCGCTTGTCGGCGCGCTCGAGCTGCTCGCGTCCGCCGGCCCAGATCAGGAGCAGCGCGTTGTCGTCCGCCTCGAAGCCTTCGCCGTCGCCGACCTTGTTCGCGGCGATGAGATCGATGCCTTTCTTCTCGAGCTTGGCGCGGGCGTGGCGCTCGATGTCGCTCGTCTCGGCCGCGAAGCCGACGATGAACGGCCGCCGCGGCAGCGCCGCGACTTCCGCGATGATGTCCGGGTTCTGCACGAGCTCGAGCTCGAGCGGCGCGCCGTCGGTGCGCTTGATCTTCTGCTGCGCCATCGCCTGCGGCCGGAAATCGCCGACCGCGGCGGCCGAGATGAACACGTCGTTGTCGGTCGCGCGCATCAGCACGGCCTCGCGCATCTCGCGCGCGCTGCGCACGTCGATGCGCGTGACGCCCGCCGGCGTCGCCAGCGCGACCGGCCCGGAGATCAGCGTCACGTCCGCGCCGTTCGCCGCGGCTGCCGCGGCGATCGCGTAGCCCATGCGGCCGGAGCTCCGGTTGCCGATGAAGCGCACCGGATCGATGTCCTCGAACGTCGGGCCGGCGCTGATCAGGATCCTGCGGCCCTCGAGCGTGCGCGGACCGCGCGTCGCCGCGAGCTCGGCGATGATGTTCTCGGCTTCGAGCAGGCGCCCGGCGCCGAACTCTCCGCAGGCCTGGCTGCCGGAGCCCGGCCCGAGAATGCGCAGGCCGCGCTGGCGCAGCACCGCGAGATTCGCCTGCGTCGCCGAGTTGGCCCACATCTGCTGGTTCATCGCCGGCGCGAGCGCGATCGGCGCCGCGGTCGCGAGACAGAGCGTCGTCAGGAGGTCGTTGGCGAGGCCGTGGGCGATCCGCGCGATGACATCGGCCGACGCCGGCGCGATGACGACCTGATTCGCCCAGCGCGCGAGCTCGATGTGACCCATCGCGGCTTCAGCGCCCTCGTCCCAGAGGCTGGTGCGGACCGGAAACCCGGACAGCGCCTGGAAGGTCAGCGGCGTGATGAAGCGCTCGGCGCTCTCGGTCATGACGACGCGGACCTCGGCGCCCGCATCGCGCAGGCGCCGCACGAGCTCGGCCGCCTTGTACGCGGCAATGCCGGCCGAAACGCCGAGCAGAACGCGCAGACCCGCCAATGCCGGTTGAGCCATGTACGAAACCGCCGACCGCAAGCGAAGCGCCTAGCTTACTGAAAAACCTGCCCGGCGCCGCTCCGCGCGCCGCGGCCGGAACGCTAGCGTGTGCGTGCCGTCACGGTGTGTGCCGAAGACGGGTCGCCGAGGATGGAAGCCCTGCCCATGAACATCCGCAACTGGCCCGACGCCGAGCGCCCGCGCGAAAAGCTCATCGCGCGCGGCGGCGCGGCGCTTTCGGACGCCGAGCTCCTCGCCGTGTTCCTCGGCTCGGGCCGGCGCGGCATCAATGCCGTCGATCTCGCCCGCGCGCTGATCACCGATGCCGGCAGCCTCAAGACCCTGCTGGACAAGCCGCGCGGCCGCGACATCGGGCCCGTGGCGTGGTGCCGGCTGGTCGCGGCGCTCGAGCTTGGCCGGCGCTACCTCGACGCCGAGATGAAGGCCGTGACCATGCTCGGCGATCCGTCCGCGAGCGCGCGCTATCTCAAGTCGCGCCTGTGCGGCTATCCGTACGAGGTCTTCGCCTGCCTCTTCCTCGACAACCGCCACCGCGTGATCGCGTTCGAGGAGCTCTTCCGCGGCTCGATCGGCGGCGCGAGCGTGCACCCGCGCGAGGTCGTCCGGCGCTGCCTCGTCCACAACGCGGCAGGCCTGATCCTCGCGCACAACCATCCCTCCGGCGCCAGCGAGCCGAGCCAGGACGACCGCACGATCACGCTGCGCCTGCGCGACGCGCTAGCGCTGATCGACGTGAAGGTGCTCGACCACATCGTCGTCGGCGACGGCGAACCGATCTCGCTTGCCGAACGCGGATGGCTCTGAGCGCCTGCCGGAATGCCGCCGACGCGCGCCGCGGCCGTATACTTCGCCGCGTTCGGGGAGCGGGCCAGGCACCGGTGATTTTCGACTATCCGCGCGGCTTTCCAGCGGACGCGATCGAGCAGCGGCTGCCGACGCCGGCCGCGGCGCGCGCCGTGCTTGCCACGCACGACGATGCGCTCGAGGCGATGCTCGCCGACCGCCGCCGCGATCTCGCGCCGCTCATGTCGGGAGCGGAGGACGAAGCGCTGTTCGGCCGTACGGCCGACGCGGTCCGCCTCGCGTACGCGCGGCTCGCGGTCCGCCACGGCCGGCTCGGCACCGATTTTCATGCGTACCACAACGAAGGCCACATCCTCGAGATCTGCGCCGGCCGGCTGCCGCGCCTGCTCGGGTTGCCCGGTGCGCGCACGCTCTCGATGCGCGACGGCTGCGCACTGCTGCTGTTCGGCGCGGGGCACGACCTGCGCCAGCGCGAAGCGCCGATGTTCTCGGCCGGGATCGGCGCGAACGAGCGCGCGAGCACCGAGGAGATGCTGCGCATCCTCGACGCCTGCGGCTTCGATCGCGAGCGGGACCGCGATTTCCATGTCGCGCTCGAGCTCATGATCGCCGGCAGCACGTTCGATGCGCGCTCCGGCACGCATCCCTACAACGCGGCCGAGCTCGTGCAGAGCGGCGGCGCGCTCGCCTCCAAGCTCGATGCCAAGCTCGACAAGCACCATCCGGCATGGCGCGACGATCCCTCGCTCGTGCGCGGCCAGCGCCTCGCGCTCGTCGCGGCCGATCTCGATACCGCGAACGTCGCCGACGCGTTCACGGCGTTCGCGGCGAACGGCGAGAACCTCTGCCGCGAGCGCGAGTCGCTGAGCGGGCGCTCGCTCGACGCCGGCGAGAGCGCGCTGCCGGCGCTCGCATTCCTCACCGACGGGCAGGACCGCTTCTTCTTCGACCTGCACCGCTTCAACTCGGAGATCGGCCACGCGGCGTTCGATGCCGGCAAGGCCGCCAACGCGCCGCTCGTGAAGGCGCTGACGCTCGGCGTCCGCGCGCGGATCGCGCTCGGCGGAAC
>CALFNI010000141.1 GCA_937902695.1 uncultured Rhodanobacteraceae bacterium | reverse complement strand
CTTTTCGTAACGTTTTCTTTCGATGCCGGCTGCTGCCGGCGACTCCGATTCCCGCTCCGTCGCCATCGCCGCACATGCGGCACGCGATTTCGCGGGTGACGCGGAGAATGAGGGGGATGCGGGCGCGCTTCAAGGGGCGCCGACGACAGACCGGGTGTGCGGCGCCGCGCTTGCGCGGCCGTGGCGGAAGGTTCCGCTTCATTTCAGTGAGGATTAGAGATGCGTATCGGTGTACCTGCGGAAACCAAGACGCTCGAGGGCCGCGTCGCCCTCGTCCCGGCCGCCTGCGCCGATCTCGTGCGCCGCGGCCACGAGGTCCATGTCCAGGCCGGTGCCGGCCAGAAGAGCGGCTTTTCCGACGAGGAATACACGCGCGTCGGCGTCAGGATCGCGCCGAACGCGAAGAAGCTCTACGAAGTCGGCCAGATCATCGTCAAGGTCAAGGAGCCGATCGCCGGCGACCTGAAGCTCCTGCGCAAGGATCATCTCCTCTTCTGCTACCTGCACCTCGCGCCCGAGCCCAAGCTGACCAGGGCGCTGCTCGACATCGGCCTCACCGGCATCGCGTTCGAGAGCGTCGAGGAAACCGACGGCTCGCTGCCGCTGCTCGCGCCGATGTCGATCATCGCCGGACGCATCGCCGTGCAGATCGGCACGCATCTTCTCCACCAGCCGGCCGGCGGCAAGGGCAAGCTGCTCGGCGGCCTGCCGTCGACCGAGCGCGGCAAGGTCGTCGTCCTCGGCGCCGGCGCGGCGGGCGGCAACTCGGCGGCGCTCGCGGCCGCGGGCGGCGCGAACGTCGTCGTGTTCGACAAGCGCCCCGATCGCCTCGCGCAGATGATGAATCTCGGCACGAACGTGACCGCGCTCTATCCGTACGAGGAGTACGTCGCGCGCGAAGTCAAGGACGCCGACCTCGTGATCGGTGCCGTGCTGATCCCGAGCGCGAAGGCGCCGCACGTCGTCACGCGCCAGATGGTCAAGTCGATGGAAGCCGGCAGCGTGCTGGTCGACATCTCGATCGACCAGGGCGGCTGCTTCGAGACCTCCAAGCCGACGACCTACGCCAAGCCGACGTACGAAGTCGATGGCGTGACGCACTTCTGCGTGACGAACATGCCGGGCGCGGTGCCGAAGACGTCGTCCGAGGCGATCTGCGCGGCGATCCTGCCGTATGTGCAGAAGCTCGCGTCGGACAAGAACTGGCGCAAGTTCGAGCCGCTCAGGAAGGGCATCAACATCGAGGGCGGCAAGATCGTGCATCCTGCGCTCAAGTGATTTTCCTTCTCCCGCTTTGCGGGAGAAGGTGCCGTAGGCGGATGAGGGCACGTTGGTTCAAGCTTGCCCTCACCCGCGCCTACAGCGCGGCCTCTCCCGCCATGCGGGAGAGGCGATTGAATGAAAACAATCGTTTATCAGCACTTTTTCAGGTAAATTGACCGGGTGGCGCGAGACTCCAAAGCAAAGAAGCAACCCCAACGCCTCGACGAGCACTGGCAGAAGCGCCTGCGCGAGGCCGCGTTCCTGCTTCTCCTGCCGCTCGCGATCTACCTCGTTGCCTGCCTTCTGAGCTACAGCCCGAAGGATCCGGGCTGGTCGCAC
>CALFNI010000140.1 GCA_937902695.1 uncultured Rhodanobacteraceae bacterium | reverse complement strand
CGCGAGATCGAATCGCGCGCGCGCGCCACGAGCGCCGTCATCGGGCTTCCGCTGTACGTCGAAACGGCGACTGACCGCGCGCAGGCGACGTACGTGGCGCTCGGCATGGAGCCGGCGTATTACAGCCTGTATCAGCTCGCGTGGTCCGCCACGGACGCCAAGCGCACATGAGCGTGCTCGCGCTGCACGACGTTTCGCTCGCGTCGACGACGCTCGCGGGCGATGCGCCGTTCGTGCTGACCGTGCCGTTTTCGGTCGATGCGGCGCTCGCGTTCGACGTCGACATTTCGCTCGACATCGACGACGCAGCAGGGCAGCGCATCGCACATGCGCAGCTCGCGGCGGCGGGCTGGGACGTCAGCTGGCTGCCGCGCGGCCGCTACGAAGCGCATGCGCTCGCTGCCGGCGCGGGATTGCCGGCCGGCCGCTACGTTGCGCACGTCGCGCTCTGGGATCGGCGCGCGGGTGTCTTGACCAAGGCCGGCGTGGCGTCGGTCGCATTCGAGGTCGCGTCGCCGCCGCACGGCGACGGCTTCGCCCCGGCATGGCAGCTTCGCAGCGGCGACGGCACGCCGGCGATCGATGCGCTGTCGTGGAAGCGCGGCGCCGCGGACTGGTTCTACAAGCACTTCGATCATGCCGCGCGTACGACGGCGACCTATCTCCTCGGCGATTCGCCGCTGCTGCGCGGGCGCATTCTCGACGTCGGCTGCGGCGACGGCATCACCGATCTCGGCATCGCGCTCCGCTACGCGCCCGAGGAACTCGTCGGCATCGATCCGTTCCGCGGCTACGAGCGCCTGCCCGAAATCGCGCGCGACGCGAACGTGCCGGCCGACGCGGTGCCGGCGTGCCTGCGGTTCCTGCCGGCCAGCGCGAACGAGATTCCGTTCGAGGACGATCGCTTCGACGTCGTGATCTCCTGGGGCTCGCTCGAGCACATCGTCGGCGGCTATGCAAAGGCGCTCGCCGAGATCCGTCGCGTGCTGAAGCCCGGCGGGCTCCTGATGGCCCATCCGGGGCTTTTCTATTCGGACGTCGGCAATCATCTCGGCGAGTTCGCCTTCGCGCGCGCCGAGCCCTACGTGCACCTCAAGCGTCCGCGCGACTGGTTGCGCGAACGGATACTCGCGAGCGAGCCCGATCGCATGGATCGCTCCGGCGACATCGCGGCGCCGGCCGATTACTGGCGGTGGTTCACCGAGCTCAATCCGATCACGGTGCCGGCATTCGAGGCGGAGCTGCGCGCGCTCGGTTTCGAGCCGTGGCGCGTCGCGCTGCGCACGCACGACCGCGTCGAGTACACGCCGGAGCTGCAGCGCTATTCGTTCGTCGACCTCGCCGTCGGCGAGCTTTACGTTTCCGCGTACAACCGCAAGCGCTGAGCGCATGTCCGATCTTCGCGGCCGACTCGCCGACAGATGGATGCTCTCGATCGCGCCGGGCTGGCCCTCGCATCTGCCGTGGCCGCTCGCGTACGCGTGCTATCGCGCCATCGCGCGGCAGCGGAGCCTGTATGCCGACTTCGCGAGCGGCGCTGCGTGTGCGCCGGATTACCTGCCGATCGCGGATGCCGACGCGTTCCTGCGCGACGTGCGCACGATGCATCTGCTCGACGTCGCCGATCTCGCGCTGTCGCGGCGCAAGTCCGTCGACTGGTGGCCGCATCACGTCGACGTCGTCGGCGCGTGGCCTGTCAGCGGCGCGTTCGTCGCCGTCACGTTTCACTACGGGACCGGGCTCTGGATCTGCCGCGCATTGCGCCACGCAGGACATCGAGGCATGTTCCTCTCCGGCCGCTTCGAGCGCGACGCGTTCGAGGCGCGGCCGCTGCTGCATCGCTACGGCGCGGCGCGCCTGGCCGAGGTCGAGCGCATCACCGGTTCGCCGATCGCGTACCGGCCCGGTGCGCGCGCGACGTTGCTCGATGCGCTCGCGCAGGGCGTGTCGGTCATCGGCTTGATCGACGTGCCGCCGCGCCTCGCGCCGCGCGGGCAGCGTCCGGTCGAGTTGCTCGGCCATCCGGCGAGCCTGCCGGACGGATTGCTGCAGCTCGCGGCCGATGCCGGCGTGCCGATCGTGCCGTGCTGGGTCGAGCTCGACGTCGCGAGCGGCCGGCGCCGCGTCGTCATCGCCGAGGCGCGTGCGGCGACGCCGATCGATGCGACGCTCGCCGCGATCGCCGCGACGCTGGATCGTCTGATCCGCGCCGCGCCGGCAAGCTGGATGTTCTGGCGCGAATGGAGCGGCTGGCTGCGCGATGCGGCGGCGCCGCACATCGATCAGTAGGGCGCGCCGAGATCGCGCTTCGCCGCGTCGAAGCCGGCGACCGCGTAGAGGCTCTGCGCGGGGAGGCCTTCGCGCATGTCCGGATGCGCAAAGCGCGGATCGGCGAAGACGAGCACGTCGCCCGGCAAGAGCGACTTCACGTCGCCGACGACGATCGGCACGCGCGCCTTTTGCGGCCTCAGCGCACCGAAGAACAGCGCGCCGATGTAGGGCTGGTTGTCCGCGCCGTCGACCACGACGCGGTTCTGCGCGATCGACGCGGCGCGTTCGAGCGACTCCCTGAAACCGAAGTTCTCGAACGCGCGCGCGGAGACGGCGGGATAGGCGACGAAGTAGTCATGCAGGTACAGCGCGGCCTGCAGCGCGGCTGCCGCCGTGAGCGCGGCAGACGTCGTCGCGCCGAAGCGACGGGCCGTCCAACGCAATCCGTACGCGGACAGCAGGATCGCGAAGACGACCAGCGGAAACGCACGCAGGCTATGCCCGTGGTCGAGCGTCAACGCGGCCGCGATCGGCGTCAGCGCGAGGTCGGCGACCAGCAGGCGCGTGAACGGATCGCGTCGCGCGGCGCGCAATGCGAATGCACGGGCGACGCCGACCGGCAGGAGGAGCGCGGTCGCGAGCAGCAGCTCGCCGCCGAAACCCGTGTGGTGGCGCAGGTTCGGATCGCCGTCGAGGGCCAGGAACGAGGGCGCGAGATATTCGAGGTAGCGGCCAACGAAATACTGCGCTTTCGCGCCGGCCGTCAGGGTCGGATCGTGCAGGTAGGTCAGGATGTCGAAACGCGCGGCGAGATTCGCGGCGTGCGTCGCGAGATAGGCCGCCAGCGGCAGCGCCGTCAGCGCCGCGGTCGCCGCGAACGCGAGCAGCTCGCGCCACCGGCGCGTGTCGAACGCGCAGAAAAGGACGGCGATCACGTAGAGCGGCGCGAGAAGACGCAACGTCGAATACGCGTACGCAGCCAGACCGATCGCCAGGCCCGAGACGATCGCCCATGCGATCGAGGGCTTTTCCAGCACGCGCCGGACCGCGTAGAGATGCAACGCGAGCAGCGGATAGACCGAGATCACCTCGAACGAAATGCGCGACAGCGCGAACAGCCACGGCGTGAACGCAAGGCAGACGAGCACGTAGAGCCGCACGCTCCGCTGTTCGAAGACGCGCCATGCGAGCGCGGCGAGAACGCCGCTCCCCGCCAGCCAGCAGAATGCGCTTGCCAATCGCGTCGTCGACAGCGAGAAACCGAGGAGCTTGTAGACGAGCGCGAGAAAGTAGATGTAGACGGGATTCTTGTACTCGCCGAACGCGCGGAAATAGAGCGGCCACGCGTCGCCGTGCTCGTCGCGGCCGCTCGTTGCGATCGACCATGCGTTCCAGCCGATCGACGACTCGTCCGGATAGAAGCCCATCGGCAGATCGGCGATGCGGTACACGTGCGCGGCGATCGCCGCGACCACGACGATCGCCGACGCCCACGCGAATGCGCCGCGCGCGGCGAATCCGCCGGCCGGAACGTCAGCCCCTGTTGCGCCGGCGGCGCTCTGCTCGTCCTTCCGCACGCGGCGAGTCTACAGCGCGAGCACCTCGGCAGAGTTCGTCGTGCGACGCACCCGGCTTGTCGTGCCGAAAAGCG
Organism: uncultured Rhodanobacteraceae bacterium; assembly: GCA_937902695.1. Taxonomy (GTDB): domain Bacteria; phylum Pseudomonadota; class Gammaproteobacteria; order Xanthomonadales; family Rhodanobacteraceae; genus Dokdonella_A. The sequence goes on along the minus strand of CALFNI010000140.1, from coordinate 1,688 downwards.
ATGGGCGTAGAATATCGCCGAGGGACCGCGCCGGCTCCGGACAAGGCCCGCTTCGAAAGGTACATCGTGAGCACGACCAGGCGAGTCGGCATCATCGGCGGAGTCCGCATCCCGTTCTGCCGGAACAACACGGCGTATGCCGACATCGGCAACTTCGGCATGTCGGTCAAGGTGCTCGGCTCGCTGGTCGAGCGCTTCGGCCTGCACGGCCTGGAGCTCGGCGAAGTCGCATTCGGCGCCGTCATCAAGCATCCGTTCGACTGGAACCTCGCGCGCGAGGCGACGCTTTCGTCCGGCCTCGCGCCGACGACGCCCGGCATCACGGTCACGCGCGCGTGCGGGAGCTCGCTCGACAACGCGATCATCATCGGCGACAAGATCGCGATGGGCCAGATCGAGGCCGGCATCGCCGGCGGCTCGGATACGACGAGCGACGTGCCGATCATGTTCTCGCGGCGGTTGCAGCAGCGCATGCTCGCCGTCAATCGCGCGAAGGATCTCAAGGGCAAGATCGAGGCGGCCGTCAGGGGCTTCTCGTTCGGCGAGCTGAAACCGTCGTTTCCGGGTGTCGCCGAGCCGCGCACCGGCAAGTCGATGGGCGATCACTGCGAGCTGATGGCGCGCGAGTGGGGCATCTCGCGGCAGGCGCAGGACGCGCTCGCGCTCGAAAGCCACCAGAAGCTCGCCGCGGCGTACGCGCGCGGATTTTTCGAAGGCCTGATCGTGCCGTTTCGCGGCGTCAGTCGCGACAACATCCTCCGGCCCGATACGAGCCTCGAAAAGCTCGCGTCGTTGAAGCCCGCATTCGACAAGACCTCGGGATACGGCACGCTGACGGCCGGCAATTCGAGCCCGCTCTCGGACGGCGCCGCGGCGGTGCTGCTCGCGAGCGAGGCCTGGGCCAGCGAGCGCGGCCTGCCGATCCAGGCATACATCACGCACTCGCGCGTCGCCGCGGTCGACTTCACGCACGGCGAGGGCCTCCTGATGGCGCCGACGATCGCGATTCCGCGCATGCTCGACGAGGCCGGCCTCACGCTGCAGGACTTCGATTTCTACGAGATCCACGAGGCGTTCGCCGCGCAGGTGCTGTGCACGCTGCGCGCGTTCGAATCGGCCGATTACTGCAAGCAGCGGCTCGGGCGCGACAAACCGCTGGGCTCGATCGATCCGGCGAAGATCAACGTCAACGGCTCGAGCCTCGCGGCCGGGCATCCGTTCGCGGCGACCCGCGCGCGCCTCGTCGCCTGGCTCGCCCTCGTTCTGCCGCTGGCCGCCGCGGATTCGGCGGTGCGGTTCGGCACGCTGGCTGCGGGAACGCCCGTGCCGGATTTCGCGGCGACGGGGAGCGACGGAAAGCCGCTCAAGCTCTCGGCCTTCAAGGGCAAGACGGTCGTGCTGAATTTCTGGGCGAACAACCGCGGACCGGCCGATGCGCTGCAAAGCGCGTTTCTCCAATATCGAGACCTGGGCGTGGTCGTGCTGGCGATCTGCACGGGCGCGACGCGCGAGGAGTTCGATGCGTGGGTGAAGAAAACGAAGGGCGCGGCCGACTACGCGCTCGCGTGGGATCCCGCCGGGGCCGAGCGCGGCAAGAGCGTGGCGCAGACGGTGTTTGGCCTCAGTGTATTTCCCGCGACAGGCGTGATCGACCGCGAGGGCAAGGTCGCGGGCGGCTTCGTCGGCTT
>CALFNI010000139.1 GCA_937902695.1 uncultured Rhodanobacteraceae bacterium | reverse complement strand
GATGGCGACCAAGCCGCACACGGACGTGAGTCGGTTATCGCGAAGCGGCGAAGAGCAAAGACAAACTGGATTCCGGCGTTCGCCGGAATGACGAGACGAAAATGGATTCCCGCTTCCGCGGGAATGACGAGCCGTGCGCCCACCCAGCCGCCTTCGAAGCACATGGCACGAGAAACACCCCTTGAAGCAAGGGCAAAAGAAGCCACCTCGGCCCAAGCCCCGACAAAAAAGCTAAAGTCGCCCGATGTCCCTCAAGATCACCGACCTCTGCGTCAACTGCGACGTCTGCGAGCCCGTGTGTCCGAACAAGGCCATCGCGATGGGCGCCGAGATCTACGAGATCGTCCCGTCGCTGTGCACCGAGTGCGTGGGCCACTACGACACGCCGCAATGCGTCGACGTGTGCCCAGTCGAGTGCATCATCACCGATCCCGCGCATGCGGAATCGCGCGAGCAGCTGCTCGCGAAGTTCGAGACGCTCCAGGAGAAAACCGCATGAAGCGCGTGCCCGCCCTCTTCGCCCTCGTATTCCTGATCGCGACGGGATGCGCATTCGCCGACGCCGGCAAGCCCGGCCGCGCGGCGATCGCGAGCGCGCACAAGCTCGCCACCGACGCGGGCTTCGAAGTGCTCGCCGAGGGCGGCAACGCGTTCGACGCGGCGGCCGCCGTCGCCGCGGCGCTGTCCGTGCTGGAGCCGCAGAGCTCGGGCATCGGCGGCGGCGGATTGTTCCTGCTGCGTCGCGCGTCCGACGGCAAGGAGACGATGGTCGATGCGCGCGAGACGGCGCCGAACGCCGTCGATGCGAAGGATTATGTCGACGCGAACGGCGAGGCGAATCGCGACCATTCGACGAACGGCCCGCTCTCGGCCGCGATCCCGGGCGAGGCCGCCGGGATCGTCTGGATCGCGCAGAAATACGGAAAACTGCCGCTTTCGAAGTCGCTCGCGCCGGCGATCCGCCTTGCGCGCGATGGATTCAAGCCCGATTCGCGCTTCCTCGGCGAGCTCGCCGGACGCAAGGACGTCATCAAGCGCTTTCCGGCATCGACGTCGCTCTATCTCGTCGACGGCGAAGCGCCGAAGGAAGGCTGGGTGTTCAAGACGCCCGATCTCGCGCGCGTGCTCGAGACGATTGCGGCGCAGGGCAACGACGGTTTCTACAAGGGCGAGGTCGCCAGGACGCTCGTCGACGGCGTGCGCGCGCAGGGCGGCCGCTGGACGCTCGACGATCTCGCGGGCTATCAGGTCAAGGAGCGCGTGCCGCTGACGGTCGATTATCGCGGCTGGCACATCGTGACCGCGCCGCCGCCGTCGTCGGGCGGCGTCGCGCTCGCGGAGATCCTCAACATCCTCGGCGGCTACGATCTCTCGAAATACGACCGCGTGCACCAGATCCATCTCACCGTCGAGGCGATGCGCCGCGCGTATCGCGATCGCGCGGCCTATCTGGGCGATCCCGATTTCGTGAAGATGCCGATCGCCGAGCTGACGAGTCCGCTGTACGCCGCCGGATTGCGCGCTTCGATCCATCCGGACAAGGCGACGCCGAGTGACCTGCTGCCGGGCTACATGGACACGCAGCAGGGCACGCATACCTCGCACTTCTCGATCATCGACAAGGACGGCAACCTCGCCTCGGGCACGCAGACGGTGAACCTGATCTTCGGATCCGGGTTCGTCGTGCCGGGAACCGGCTTCGTGCTCAACGACGAGATGGACGATTTCGCGCTCGTCGCCGGCAAGCCCAACGCGTTCGGCCTGGTCGGCAACGACAACAACGCGCCCGGCCCGCGGCGGCGCCCGCTTTCGTCGATGTCACCGAGCTTCGTCGTCGGTAACGACCGGATCGGCGTGATCGGCACGCCGGGCGGAAGCCGCATCATCACGATGGTGCTCGAAGGCATCCTCGCGTTCGTGGGCGGCGAGCAGCCGGAGAAGATCGTCGCGAACCCGCGCTATCACCATCAATACCTGCCCGACGTGATCTCGGCGGAGAAGGGCGCGTTCACGCCGGACGAGATCGCCGCGCTCGAAGCGATGGGGCACAAGGTGTCCGAATCGGAGCGGCGCTGGGGCTTCATGAACGCCGTCAGCTGGAACAGCAAGACCGGAGAGATGCACGCGGCGTCCGATCCGCGCGGCGTTTCCGGCAGCGGCGAAGTGCGCTGACGCCCGTACAATAGCTGCATGAAGCTCTGGTCCATCCTCGGCAATTCGCAACGCCTCGACGGCGGCGCGATGTTCGGCAACGCGCCGCGCGCGATGTGGGAAAAGTGGATCGCGCCCGACGAGGGAAACCGCATCCCGCTCGCTTGCCGCTGCCTGCTCGTCGAAGGGCTCAACGGCCGCAACGTGCTGTTCGAAACCGGGATCGGCGCGTTCTTCGAGCCGAAGCTGCGCGAGCGTTATGGCGTCGTCGAATCGCGGCATGTGCTGCTCGATTCGCTGGAAGCCGCGGGTTTCTCCGACGCGGACATCGACGCCGTCGTCCTCTCGCACCTCCATTTCGATCACGCGGGCGGCCTTCTCGCCCGCTGGGAGGAAGGCAAGCCGCCGCGGCTGCTCTTTCCGAATGCCACCTACGTCGTCGGCGAGGAATGCTGGCAGCGCGCGCTCGATCCGCACCCGCGCGATCGCGCCTCGTTCATCCCCGAGCTGCAGCCGCTGCTCGAGGCATCGGGCCGGCTCGAGCGCGTGCAGGGCGCACGCTCGCCGACGCTGGGCATGCAGGTGCGCTTCTCCTATTCGAACGGGCACACGCCGGGCCTGATGCTGGCCGAGATCGCGCCCGAGGGCGGCGCCGCCGCTGTCGCGTTCTGCGCCGACCTGATCCCCGGACGTCCCTGGGTACACTTGCCCGTGACGATGGGCTACGACCGCAATCCCGAGCTCCTGATCGACGAGAAGAAGGCATTTCTCGAGGACAAGCTCGCGCGCGGCGTGCGCCTCTACTTCACGCACGACGTCGGCTGCGCGATCGCGCACGTGGCGCGCGATGCGAAGGGCCGTTTTTCCACGACCGACGAGCGCGCCGAGCTGATCGGCGAGGCTGCCTGACCTCAACGTATGGCCAAGTCCGCGAACAGATCCAATCTCGCCGTGCTGCTGATCCTCGTCGCGCTCGCCGCGATCGGCGCCTACCTGTGGCTGCACAGGCAGCATGCGCCGACCGCGACGCCGGCCGATACCGCGCCGAAAGCTTCGCCGCCCGACGCGCCGCACGTATCGGCCGAGCGGATCGATCCGGCCAATGAAGGCCGTGTCGTAGCGATCGACGGGGCGCTGTCGGTGAAGAAGCCCGCGCGCGACACGCAGCTCGGCATCAGCGCCGACGCGGTCATGCTGCTGCGCTTCGCCGAGATGCTGCAGTGGCAGGAAAAATGCGCCGGCGAAGCGTGCACGTATCAGCAGGTGTGGTCGCCGCAGGTGATCGATTCGCGGAAATTCCGCGATCCCGAAGGCCACACGAATCCCCAACGCATGCCGATCACGTCGGGGCGTTTCTCGGCCAGCGAGATCGCGCTGGGCGCGTTCGCCGTCGATGCCGCCGCGCTCGGCAACTACCGGCTCGACTCCGCGCTGCAGATCAAACCGGTGCCGTATCCGGTGAAGGACGCGGAGCTTCCGTCGAATCTCGCGGTCAGCTTCCGCGAGATCGGCGGCACACTGTATGCCGGCGATCCGGAGCATCGCGCGGTCGGCGACCTGCGCGTCAGCTATCGCATCATTCCGGCCGGCAGCGTCGAGCTGGTCGGCACGCAGCGCGGCGCGCGGCTCATCGTGCAGAAATCGAAACCGAAATCGAATCCTTCGTCCTGACGGGAGCGTGCGATGCGAATTACCGGTCTGTATGCGGCGATCGCCGCGTTGATCGTCGTGATCCTCGCGATCCGCGTGACGCTGCGGCGCCGCGCGGTGCAGGTGGGCATCGGCAATGGCGGCGATGCCACGCTGGCGCAACGCATCCGCGTGCACGCGAACGCGGCCGAGTACGTGCCGCTCGCGCTGATCCTGCTGCTGATCCTCGAGCTGAACCAGACGCAACCGCTGCTGCTGCATGTGTTCGGCTGCATGCTGATCGCCGGCCGCCTGCTGCACGCCTATGGACTTTCGAGCTCGCCTGCGCTGACGCCGGGCCGCGCAATCGGCATGGTGCTGACCTGGGCCGTGATCGCGATCATGGCGGTGTTGCTGATCTGGCAGGTGCTCGCGCTCTGGGTGCTGACCTGACAGCAGGGGCATGACCCACGAAGAACACGAAGATCACGAAGAAGGAAATCGGCAAGTCATTTCTTCGTGCCCTTCGTGTCCTTCGTGGTTCGATCTTCAGGGCCCCCCGCGACCGAACAGCGCCTCGCCGTGCTCGAGGAAATAGAGCCCGGCGAACATTTTCGGATCGACCGAATACCCTTCGGCCATCTTCGCGACGAGCCAGCGCGCGGCATCGGCGCGCGGAACTTCGTGCACGACGATGTCCTCGGTCTCGTCGCCGCCGCCGGCGTGCACGCGCTCGAGATCGTACGCGCGCACGAAGGCCATGATCTCGTTGCTCATGCCCGACGACGAAGGCCCGGCCATCAGGAACTCGATGCGGCCGGCCTCGTAGCCGGTTTCCTCCAGCAATTCGCGTCTTGCCGCTTCGACGGCGTGCTCGTCGGGGGCGTGGGCGAGGTCGCCGACGAGGCCCGCGGGCATCTCGATCGTCCTTGCCTCGATCGCGGCGCGGTATTGCTCGACGAGCAGCAGGCGGTCGTCGGGCGTCACGGCGACGATGATGACGCCCCCGCCGGCGTTGACGCGCTCGGCGAACTCCCAGCGCCCGCGCCGCTTGAGTCGCAGCCATCGGCCGTTGCAAAGCGTCTCGGTTTCGTTCATCTTGTGCGGCTGTCCCGAACTTTTTTCCGCGGGTAGGGTCTTGCTGAGGCTCACGACGAGCCGGCTCGATCGACGGTCCCGAAGGCGCCGTCCCGTGCCCTGCGCCGATGCGCATCGGCCGTCGACACCACCCGCCAAGCATCCTAGGTAAGCCCGATGAAGATCAAGAGAATCCTCTGCGCCGTGCTGCTCGTTTTCGCCGTCGGCCTCGCTCACGCGCAGCTCGGCAAGGCGCCGGCCGGTCCCGACGTCAACAACCTCACCGAAGCGCAGATCAAGGGCATGCAGGTGCCCGAGGCGCTGTATCGGCTCGCGGCGATCTACAAGCAGAAGGGCGATCTGACGCGCATGGCATGGGCGCTGCGCCAGCTCAACGCGCTGCTGCCCAATGTGGGCGAGCTCAAGCTCGCGCTGGCGAGCGTCTACGCGGCACAGGGCGACAGGACGAGCACGTACGACCTGCTGCTGCAGATGCAGCGCCAGGGCTACGGCTACGACCTCACGACGAATCCCGCGTTCGAGAAGGTCAACGACACGCGCGCGTGGAATTACATCGCGCAGAACCTCAAGGCGAACCTGAAGCAGTTCGGAGAAGGCAAAGTCGCATACACGCTGCCCAAGGGCGACTATCTCTTCGAGTCGCTCGCCTACGATCCGAAGAAGAAGCAGCTCCTCGTCGGCAGCGTGCGCGAAGGCAAGATCTATCGCGTCGGCAAGGACGGCAAGCTCGA
>CALFNI010000138.1 GCA_937902695.1 uncultured Rhodanobacteraceae bacterium | reverse complement strand
CCAAGCAGCAGGCCGACGCGCGCGAGGACCAGCGCAGGCTCAATTCCGAATTGCGCGCGACGCGCACGCTGCTCGCCGAATCGAGCCGCCTCGCCGAGCGCATGCGCATCTCGCGCGAGCTGCACGACCTGATCGGGCACCACCTGACGGCGCTCAGCCTCAATCTGGAGGTTGCGAGCCACCTCGTCAGCGGACAGGCGCAGGATCACGTGCGCCAGGCGCAGTCGGTCGCCAAGCTCCTGCTCGGCGACGTGCGCGAGGTCGTCAGCCAGCTTCGCGACGAGGACAGCATCGATCTCACGCAGGCGCTGCAGAGCCTCACCGAAGGCGTGCCGGGCCTGGCGATCCATCTCGAATTGCCGCCGCGGTTCTCGGTCGATGATCCCAAGCGCGCGCAGGTGCTGCTGCGCTGCGCGCAGGAAATCATCACGAATACCGTGCGCCATGCCGGCGCGAGGAACCTCTGGCTTCGGTTCGAGCGCAGCGGGGATCATCGCCAGATGGCGATCCACGCGCGCGACGACGGTCGCGGCGCGACGCAACTCAAGCCGGGCAACGGCCTCGCCGGCATGCGCGAGCGACTCGCGCAATACGGCGGCCGACTCGATATCGTTACGGCCAAGGATCAGGGCTTCGCGCTCGACGCCTGGCTGCCGCTGGAGGGCGCCGCATGATCGAAGTGTGTCTCGTCGACGACCAGACGCTGGTCCGGCAGGGTATCCGCTCGCTGCTCGAGCTGTCGGACTCGATCCGCGTCGTGGCCGAGGCCGGCGACGGCATGCAGGCCGTCGAAACGATTCCGCGCGTGAAGCCCGATGTCGTGCTGCTCGACATGCGCATGCCCGGCATGTCGGGCCTCGACGTGCTGAACGCGCTCGCTGCGAACAACCAGTTGCCGCCGACGATCATCCTGACGACGTTCGACGACGATCAGCTCGTGCTCGCCGGGCTCAAGGCCGGTGCGCGGGGTTATCTCCTGAAGGACGTCTCGCTCGACCAGCTCGTCGATGCGGTCAAGACCGTCGCCGCGGGCGGCTCGCTCGTCGCGCCGGTCGTGACGCAGCGCCTCCTGTCCGGTCTGGAGCGCATGCAGAACGAGTTCGTCAGCCTCGACCGGCCCGATCCGTTGACCGATCGCGAGACCGAGATCCTGCGCCTCATGGCCGGCGGCTACAGCAACAAGGAAATCGCCAATTCGCTCGGCGTCGCCGAGGGAACCGTGAAGAATCATGTCTCGAACATCCTGTCCAAGCTCGGCGTGCGCGATCGCACGCGCGCGGTGCTGAAGGCGTTCGAGCTCGGAATTGTCTGATCGCGTTGCAGCGATCGCCGACGTGAGCGTGCGGTAGAAGCGGCTTCAGCCGTGATGCTGCTTTGCACGATGGCGGAGCGCCGGCCTGCGACGCATCTGCGCCGTTCCGGCGCCCGAACGCGTCTTCTCCGTGGCTAGGAAAAGCCTCGTAGACACCCGCCGGGCCCGGCGTAGCGCGCGGGCGCCCACTCAAGTACCATTCCGCGCCCGGACCCGAGTGTGGCGACATGCGCCTGCCGGCCATGTCCCCGAAGAGGGGCTCGGCGGCCCGTTGCGCGCACGCCGGCAATCGCACCGATTAGGGCCCGAGCTCCTGGAGAAGCCCCGAATATGACCCGTTTTCTCGAACTTCTGGTGTCCCTCGTCATCGTGTTCGTGCTGGCCGTGCTGGTTGGCGTGATCCTGCCCTCGCATGGACACATCGAGCGCACCGTCGAGGTGTCGAGCCCGCTGCGCCAGATCTACGATTCGATCGACACGTTCCGCCGTTTTCCGGAATGGGCCGCGCAGCGCCGGATCGATCCGCAGACGAAGTTCACGTTCGAAGGACCCGAGTCCGGCCAGGGCGCGAAGGTCGCATGGCAGAGCGCCGCGCCGCAGGTCGGCAACGGCAGCCTCACGATCGCCACGGCCGAGCAGGACAGCAAGGTCACGATGACGCTCGACAATGCGTGGAGCGGCGAGAACAAGGCCTACACGATCACGCTCGCGCCGGCGCAGAACGGCAAGACCGTCAACATCAACTGGGCGTACGACGCCGACTACGGCTGGAACCTGGTCTGGCGCTATGCCGGTCTCTACATCCACGGCGATCCGGCGACGCAGATTCAGCTCAATCTCTCCAACATCGCCGCGATGCTCGCGTCGTTCCCGAACGTCGACTACAAGGACGTCAAGATCGACGTCGCCGACGTGACCGCCAAGCCCGTGCTGCTGGTCGCCACGAAGGCCAAGCGCACGCTCGACGACGTCGCCGAGGCGACCGACACCGCGATGAAGCAGATCGAAGCCGTCATGAAGAAGGCCGGGCTCAATGCCGCGGGTCCGCGCATGACGATCACGACGAACTGGGGCGAGGAGGACTACACCTTCAGCGTCGCGGTGCCGGTCAGCGCGACG
>CALFNI010000137.1 GCA_937902695.1 uncultured Rhodanobacteraceae bacterium | reverse complement strand
GTCCGACGGCCGCTGCAGGACGCCGGTCGGCGACACTGTCGACGTCGCCAATGCGAGCTGGACGAACACGATCGGCGCGACCGAGCTCGCCGCGGTGTGGACCGATCCCGACTTCGATCCGTCGCAACGCGCGTTCTATTACGGCCGCGTCATCGAGATCCCGACGCCGCGCTGGACCGCGTACGACGCGAAGTACTTCGGCATCACGATGCCGAAGGAGGTGCCGATGGAGACGACCGAGCGCGCATACACCTCGCCGATCTGGTACACGCCGGCGCAGAAGCAACGGCCGTGAAGCGCTGGCTGCGCGAGCCGCTGCTGCATTTCGTGCTGCTCGGCGCGCTGATCTTCGCCGGATACGCGCTTGTCCGGCGCGACGACGACCTGCGCGCCGACGAGATCGTCGTCACGCAGGCGCAGCTCGCGATGCTGGCGACGACGTTCGCCGGCACCTGGCAACGTCCGCCGACCGCCGATGAGATGGATGGCCTGATCCGCGATTACGTCCGAGAGGAAGTGGCCGCGCGCGAAGCGGTCGCGCTCGGCCTCGACAAGGACGACACGGTGATACGCCGTCGCCTGCGCCAGAAGCTCGAGTTCATCTCGGAGGACCTCACGAGCCGCGCGGAACCCACCGAACGCGAACTGCAGGCTTATCTCGCGGCGCACGCGGACCTCTTCCGCACCGAGCGGCGTTTCACGTTCACGCAGGTCTATATCGATCCCGCGCGTCGCGGCGACGGTTTTTCGCGCGATACGGGCGCCCTGCTCGCGCGGCTCCAGGCCGACCCCGATCTCGACGCGGCAGCGCTCGGCGATTCGCTACTGCTCGGCAGCCGGTTCGATGGGCTGCCGGAGTCCGAAGTCGCGCGCGAGTTCGGCGAGGATTTCGCGAAAGCACTTGCCGACCTTCCGGTTGGCGGCTGGCAGGGTCCGGTCAAATCGGGTTACGGCGCGCATCTCGTGCGCATCACGCGTCGCGACGAGGGCGACGTGCCGTCGCTCGCGCAGAGCCGCGAGGCCGTCCGGCGCGAATGGAGCAATGCGCAGCGCACGGCGGCGAGCGAGGCGTTCTACCGCGGCCTGCTCGCGCGCTATTCGGTGACGATCGAGCGTCCGCGCGCGATCGCGGACGGCGGCAAACCCGACCTCGCGGCCGCGCGCCCGTGAGATGGATGCGGGTATTGCTCCTGTTGGCGGCGCCATGGCTGCTGACGACGGTTGCGACGGCGCACGAAGTCCGCCCCGCCTACCTGCAGCTTCACCAGGTCGACGCGGAAACCTACGACGTCGTCTGGAAGGTGCCGGGCCGCGGCGAGATGCGCCTCGGGCTCGATGTCGATCTGCCGGCCGGCGCCGTCAACGTCACGCCGCCGCGCGGCGTATTCGCCGGCGAAGCCTACACGCAGCGCTGGCGCTTCACGCGCGCCGGCGGACTCGCCGGCGGCACGATCGGCATCGATGGTCTCGCGGCGACGGTGACCGACGTGCTCGTCCGCATCGAGCGCCTCGACGGCACTACCGAGGTCACGCGACTCAGCGCAGCGCAGCCGACGTTCGTCGTCGAG
>CALFNI010000136.1 GCA_937902695.1 uncultured Rhodanobacteraceae bacterium | reverse complement strand
GATTGCGCATGAAAATTCCGCAGGGGATCGATACGCTTCATGATACTGCGCCCGACTCTCGAGCACGTTCGCCAGCGCATAGGCCAGTCCGGCGCGCTCCTGGGTGGAACGTCGCGGGCGCCGGTATTCGTCTTCGAGCGCGCCGCGCTCGGCGGCGGTGAGCTCGCCGGCAGCGATCTCCGCGAGCATTTCCCAGGCGGCGGGCGCGGGCGTGCCGGCGAGCGCGGCGCGGAGCGCTGCCTTCGCCTCGTCGGTGCGGTCGAGACGAATGAGCACGCCGGCGAGCGCGACGCGCGCGGGCGTGAAGGCGGGATCGATCGCGACGGCTTCCTCGAACGCGGCCCGCGCGGCATCGACGTCGCCGCGTGTCGCCAGCAGCGTGCCGAGGTTGTAGCGGGCGCCGGCGAAGCGCGGATCGGCCGCGGCTGCGCGCACGAACGTCGCGAGCGCGCGATCGGTTTCGCCGGCGGCGGCCTCGGCCGCGCCGAGCGTGTTGAGGATCAAGGCGTCGCCGGGCTTCGCTGCGTCGGCGCTGCGAAGCGCGGCGATCGCTTCGGCGTGGCGGCCCCGGGCGCTGTCGAGCGTGCCCGACAGGCGCAGCACTTCGGCGTGCGCGGGTGCGGCGGCACGCGCGCGTTCGACGAGCGGCGCGGCATCGTCGGGACGTCCGCTGCCGAGCAGCGCGGCGGCGCGCAGCACGTCGCGCGCGAGGTCGGGATCGAGGCCCTGCACGCGCTCGCCGCGCTGCGTCGCGGCGGCGATGCGCGCTTCATCCGATGCGACGGCCGGCGCGTCTTCGCGCGCCGCGAGCATGCGGCGCAGCGGGTCGAGCAGGTCGGCGTAGGCGGCGCTGCGCGCGGTGTCGGCGCGCAATGGCTCGCGCACCTGCGCGGCGCTCGCGGTGCGTACGCTGCGTCCGGCTTCATGGAAGCGCAGCACGGCCGGATCGAACGCGAGACCGGCGAAGGCGAGCAGCGCGCGCGATTCGCCGTCCGGATCGGCGACCAGCGCTTCGTACGATTGCTCGCGCACGCGGTCGGGGAAGCGCTCGCTCCAGGCGCGCGAGAGGCGATCGTAGTCGCGCCAGGTTTCGGCGAGGTCGGCAAGATCGTAGCTGTAGCCGTGGCGTCCTGCCGCGAAGAGCTGCTTGAAGCAGGACCAGCACGTTTCGACCGCGTCGCGTCGCACGTTGACGACGCGCGCGTTCGGCAGCATGCGCAATGCGGCGCCGACCAGCAGCCAGTTGTCCGGCATCTTGTCGGTGAAGCGCGTGCGCTGCTTGCGCCAGCGCGCGGTGCGCTCGAGATAGCGCGTACCGAGGCGGTGCCAGTCTTCCGGCGTCGCGTCGGCGATCCATTCGGGGAAGCGCTTCCGGCGCCTGAGGGATTCTTCGAGGATGACGGTTTCGAGATCCGGCAGCTCGCTGGCCCCTTCGACGTCGGGATGCGCGGCGAGGATCTGCTCGACGAGCGTCGAGCCCGAGCGCGGCAGGCTGACGACGAAGATGACGGGCGCGCCGAGCGTGGCATCGAGCGGTGCCGGCGCCGCCGCCGGAAACGCCGCGGCGATCGCGTCGATCTGGCGCGAGAACGCCGTCGCATCCCACGGCGCGGCGCGGCGGCGCATCGCGTTGGCCGAGGTCAGCACGGCGTAGGCATCGGCGTGACGGCCGGCGTCTTCGAGCGCCTTGCCGAGCGCGAAGCCGGCGACCGTGCGCTCGTTGTCGGCGAGGCGCGTGTCGGCGTGGAGGCGTTCGAGCGTGGCGGTTTCCGCTTCGCCGAGGCGGACGGTCTTCAGGTTGACCAGGCCGAGCCAGGCCTGCACCGAGCGCGGCTCCTGCTGGATCGCCGTGCGGTATTCGGCGGCGGCTTCGTCGGTGCGACCGAGCGCGGCGAGCGTGCCGCCGTGCGCGATGCGCGCCGGCAGGTGCCGCGGCGCGCGCGTGAGCGCGTTCACGAACGCCTTCTCGGCTTCGGCGACATACGCCTGCGAATCGAGCAGCTTGCCGAGGTTGAACCACGGCGCCGCCTGTTCGGGCGCGACCTGGCAGGCGCGGTTCAAGGTCAAGAGCGCTTCGGTCGTCCGGCCGCTGTCGGCGTGGATCGAGCCCATGTTGCCGAGCGCCATCGCGTCGTCCGGCCATGCGGCGAGGACCTGCTTCAGCAGCGCGGTCGCTTCGGCGAGGCGCCCGCGCCGGTATTCGAGCAGCGCTTCGAAGCGGAGGATCTCCGGGTGTTGCGGCGCGATCGAGCGCGCCTGGCGGAGCGCGCCGGCGGCGGTCTCGACGTCGCGCGCTTCGAGGCTGCGCGCGGCGGCTTGCAGGAAGCGGATCGCCGGCGGCGTCAGGCCCTCGACGCGGCTTTCGGGCGTCACGCGCTGGCGCGCCGCGGGCGGAGTGGGGCGCTTGTCGGCGGCGACGGGTGCGCCGCCCGTGGATTCGGGTTCGCTCGGTGTCATCGGTGCTCGGAGGGCCGGTCGCCCGGGCGTCGGCGGCGCGCTGCGGGTGCCGCTGCCGCACGCAACCGGATCGCCGTTCGCCTGCCGTGGCCAGAAGATCGAGCCGCGAGTCTAGCAGGGCCCGGGCATCGGGCCGATCCAGAGGCCGCCGGCGGAACTCAATGAATGCGCGTGCCCAGCAGCGCGTCGCGCTCGCGAAGGTGCCGGAGGATGGCGAGCCCGGAGTCGCGCAGCGCCGGCTCGTCGCGACCGAGCTCGGTCAGCAGCGCATCGAGGCATGCGCGACCCGAGCGGGTGGTGTTCTGCTGCAGGCGCTCGATCAGGAGCGCGGTCAGCGCGTCGATCTCGAGGAAGTGCAGCGCATCGGCGCCGTCGCGCGTGAGCAGGATCAGCGTCGGCTGTTCCGGCGGCTCGATGGGCCGGAAATCGGCCGAGATGCGATGCACCGGGAAGCGATACGCGAGCACGCGCGCGAGCGGCGAGGCGAGCGGGATCCCGTCGACGACGTCGCCGTGCGCGTCGCGCTCGATCGTCGCGAGATCGGCTTCGTCGAGCGAGAGCGCGAGCTCGGACCATTCGTAGTGCGCGAGCTCGACCAGAAACGGCGGATCGCCGGCGTTCGCCGCGGCCCGCGTTTCGAGATGGCGGATGAACTCGCGCGCGATGTCGGTGAAGAGCGGGGTGTGGCAGCGATGGTCGCGATAGAACGCGCGCACGAGATCGCGCCAGGCGGTGTCGTCGTAGAGCGTGCGGATCACCGGGAAGTTGGCCGAGACCAGGCTCTCGATGTTGTTGAAGAAGAGCTCGGTGTAGACGCCGATGCGGCGCGCCTCGATGCCGGTGGGGGCGGGAACCTGCGCGGGATCGCGGATGTGTGCCGCGAACGCGCGCTGCAGCGCGCCCGTCGAGCTGTCAGGCGCTGCGGACATCGGGCATTTCGTGCGCGCGCTGGAGTCCGCGCGCGTGCGCGACCTCGCCGACGAGCTCGGCGAGCGGCGGAAAGTTGAAATCGCGTTCGATCAGTGTCGGGCGCACGCCGAATCGCGCGTAGGCGCGCTCGAGGAGCTGCCAGACGGGATCGATGACCGGCGCGCCGTGCGTGTCGACCTTGAGGTCCGGCGCTTCGTCGTAGTGGCCTGCAACATGGATGTACGCGACGCGATCGCCGGGCAGCGCGTCGAGAAAGGCGCCGGCGTCGTAGCGGTGGTTGATGCTGTTGACGTAGATGTTGTTGACGTCGAGCAGGAGGTCGCAATCGGCTTCGGCGACGACGGCGTTGACGAAGTCGATCTCGCGCATCGCCTGGCCCGGTGCCGCGTAGTACGAGACGTTCTCGACCGCGATGCGCTGCCCGAGGATTTCCTGCGCCTGCCGGATGCGGCGGGCGGCGTGGTGCACGGCTTCGTCGGTGAACGGAATCGGCATCAGGTCGTAGAGATGGCCTTCGTCGGCGCAATACGAGAGGTGCTCGGAGTAGATCGCGATGCCGTGCGTGTCGAGCAGGCGGCGGATCTTCGCGAGCAGCGTCTCGTCGAGCGGATCGCGACCGCCGAGCGAGAGCGAAAGACCGTGGCAGACGAACGGATGGCGCTCGGTGAGCGCGCGCAGCGTGCGGCCGAACTGCCCGCCGACGCCGATCCAGTTCTCGGGCGCGATCTCGAAGAAATCGATCGGTGCCGCGCTTTCGGACGAAAACGTATCCTGCAGCGGGCCGAGCAAGGCCCGCCGCAGGCCGAGTCCCGCGCCGTGAATCGGGCGAGGACTCGCGTGACGCATCAGATGGAGCCGCCGCAGCTGCCTTCGGCGCCTTTCTTCTTGTCGGCCTTGTCGCCGCCACAGGAGCCTTCCGCTCCCTTCTTCTTCATGGCGCCGCCGTCCATGATCGCGTGCATGGCCTTGAGCTCGTTGGCATCGAGCGAGCCGTCGTTGTCCTTGTCCCATGCCTTGACCTGGCTCTCGCTGAAGCCGCCGGCCATCGCTTCGGACATCGACACCTTGCCGTCCTTGTCCTTGTCCATCTTGGCGACGCCGCATTTGCCTTCGCCGCATTTGCCTTCCGGAGCTGCCGCGAGCATGTAGCCCGAGGCGAGATCGCTGGCCTGGAACACGGGGCTCGCCGCGGCGAGCTGGCCGAGCGAGAACGAACCGATGACGGCGGCGCCGATGGCGACGCTGAGGGTATTGCCGATCTTGCTGGACATGCGTGTATCTCCGTGAGTGATCGCGAGCGGTTGCTCGGTGGTGGTAAGGCCGGTCTCCGGCGCTCTCGCCCGTGCGTACCCTAATCCGTTCAGCGCGGGCGGGTGTTACGAAATCGAAGTACGTGCTACGGACCGGCGCGGATGCATCCAGTTCGCACGTTTCGTCGCGCGCGGCCCTCCTCGTGGCTTTGCTGCATCGCAGCGAGCGCGGACGAGCTTCAAGACCGAGGCCGGATCGGAAATCTTTCGGACAAAAAAAGGGACGCGCGAGGCGTCCCAGGGAGAGTGCGCTTTGCGGGGAGCGGATGCGTCCTGCATCGGTGCGCTGTTCCCGCCAAAACGCCGCGCATGATGCGCACGCGATGTTGCGGCTTGTTGACAGAGGCCGGTGCCCAGGCGCGTCGCCGCGCCGGGATCTGCGGCATGCGTCGCGATCGATCCGGCGCCGGTACGGGATCGCCTGACTTTTTTCTGTCACGCGGAATCAATCGAACCGTAATGGACGGCTCTCATCCTGCGCTCCGTTCGCGCGCCTAACGATTTCTTATCGGGCGATGCGGGAAAAGCCGGCCGCGCGAGCCGGTTTTCTTCGAAATCCAACAACTGCTCATGGGAGCACTCGACATGCGTCAACATCTGGTTGCTGCGGGCGTCGCCGCGGCGCTCGGTTTCGTGGCACAGGCCGCTTGGGCGGACGACGCCACCACGGTCGGCGGCAGGATGTACGCCGATTTCTCGAACATCAGCCAGGACAAGAACGGCAACACGACCGACGCCGACGGCACCGGCTTCGACGTCAAGCGCTTCTACATCATCATCGATCACAAGTTCGACGACATCTGGTCGGCGGACATCACGACCGACTTCAACTACGTTTCCAACGATTCGGAGACGCAGCTCTTCGTCAAGAAAGCCTACGTGCAGGCCAAGCTCGACGACTACTTCATCGCGCGCGGCGGCTCGAGCGACATGCCGTGGATCCCGTTCGTCGAAAGCTGGTACGGCTACCGCTACATCGACCCGACCGTCACCGACCGCCTCAAGTTCGCCAACTCGGCGGACTGGGGCCTGCACGCCTTCTCGGTCACCAACGGCATGTTCAACTACGCAGCGTCGGTCGTGAACGGCGGCGGCTACAAGAATCCTTCGCGCAGCTCCGGCATGGACTTCGAAGGCCGCGTCGGCTTCCAGCCGATCGAGGGCCTGATGCTGGCCGGCGGCTGGTACAACGGCGACCGCGGCTCGGACATCGAATCGGCGCCGTCCAAGCACGACGCGCAGCGCTGGGACGCGATGATCGCGTGGAAGTCGGGTCCGTTCCGCGTCGGCGGCGAGTATTTCTCGGCGGACAACTGGAACCAGGTCACGAAGGTCCCGAAGGATACGTCCGACGGCTGGTCCGTGTGGGGCAGCTGGGCGTTCACGCCGGAGTGGGGCGTCTTCGCGCGCTACGACGACGTCAAGCTCTCCAAGGACATCGATCCGACCGCGAAGGACCAGTACTACAACGCCGGCATCGAGTGGAACGTCCGCAAGGGCATCCGCCTCGCCGGCGTCTGGAAGCACGAGCAGGCGAAGTCGAGCCCGCTCAACACCGACGGCAATCCCGTGTTCCAGAAAATCAAGACCGACGAGATCGGCATCTACACCGAGGTCAACTTCTAGGATCGCGGCGAAGCGTCCTGCAAACGAAAACGGCTGGCTTCGCGCCAGCCGTTTTTTTTCGTGCGCGGGAAGCCCGGCATGCCTATTTCGCAGGAATCACGCGCGCGACCTCGTTGTAGCCGGCGACCGAAAGCCGCCAGCCGGCGATGAGGCTCTTGTCGACGGTGATGACCGGCGAGCCCGCCGAGTGCGCGATGAACGGCTCGTCGTCGCGGACTTCCCAGGCGGTGCCATCGGCAAGACGCAGCACGGTGCCTTTTTCCCAGCCCTTGAACTCGCCGATGAGCTTCGCCGAGTAATGGTCGCCCGCCGCCGCGGCGCCCGCCGCCGGCGCGACGCCGACCGCCGCGGCGCCGGGCGGGCAGGCGCCGCCGTGCGCCTTCATCCATTCGTTGAGCCCCTTGAGCTGCTCCGGCGACAGCTTGTCGAGACCCAAGCGCGTGAAGTCCTTGTACGACATGCGCTCCTCGAGCGAGGACGTGTCGTCGGCGTGCGCCGACGTCAGCGCACACGCGGCGAGCGCTGCGGTCAGAACGAGAGCCCGGGTGGAACCACGCATCGTATTTGTCTCCTCGAGAATTGCCGCGCGGCGGCGCGCGGCCAATCCAGCAGGTTATGCACCGGGTTTGACGGATTTGTGACAACGCCGGTTTTTTGTCCTCCCCGCGAAAGCGGGGACCCAGTGCCTTCGGCGGCTGAAGAGGCGCTGGGTTCCCGCTTACGCGGGAACGACGAGCGCGCCCGGGGTCTTGTGCTTGTACGCGCACAGATCGCGGATCGCACATTCGGGACAGTTGGGCTTGCGGGCCTTGCAGACGTAGCGCCCGTGCAGGATCAGCCAGTGATGCGCGTTCCGCCTGAACTCCGGCGGCACGACTTTCTCGAGCTTGTCTTCGACCGCGCGCACGGTCTTCCCCGGCGCAAGGCCGGTCCGGTTCGACACGCGAAAAATGTGCGTATCGACCGCGATGGTTTCCTCGCCGAACGCCGTGTTCAGCACGACGTTCGCAGTCTTGCGCCCGACGCCGGGCAGTGCCTCGAGCGCCTCGCGTGTGCGCGGCACCTTGCCGCCGTGCTGCTCTATCAGCGCGCGGCTCGTCGCGATGACGTTCTTCGCCTTCGCGTTGTAGAGCCCGATCGTCGCGATGTAGCGCTTGAGGCCTTCCTCGCCGAGGTCGAGCATTTTCTGTGGCGTGCGCGCGACCGGGAACAGCTTTTTCGTCGCCTTGTTTACGCCGACGTCGGTCGACTGCGCCGAGAGGATCACCGCGACGAGGAGCTCGAACGGCGTCTTGTAGTGAAGCTCCGTCGTCGGGTTCGGATCGAGCGCCTGCAGGCGACGAAACAGCTCGACGACCTTCCCGCGCTTCATCGACCGCCCTTCAGCGCTTCGCGACGCGCCTTGCCGCGCGCGATCGCATCGAGCACGGCCGCGCGCGTGATCGGCGGCGCCGCATCGCGAGTTGTGGTCGCCGTTCGTCGTGATTCGCGCACGATGCGCTCGCGCTCGAGGCGCGCGCTGCGCGCGTCGAATCGCGCGCGAGCATGCGCGGCGCGCGCCATGACGCCACCTCGCGCGAGCGGCGCATCGTCGATCGCCACCAGCGCGATGCAGTCCACCGGGCAGGGCGGCAGGCAAAGCTCGCAGCCGGTGCACTCGGCCGCGATGATCGTGTGCATGCGCTTGCCGGCGCCGACGATGGCATCGACCGGACATGCCTGGATGCATTTCGTGCAGCCGATGCAGATGGCCTCGTCGATGACCGCGACGAGCGGCGGGGCCTCGATGCCGTTCGCAGGATCGAGCGGCTTCGGCGCGCGGTCGAGCAGCGCAGCCAGCGCGGCGACGCCGTCGGCGCCGCCCGGAGGGCAGTGGTTGATGTCGGTTTGGCCAGCCGCCATCGCATCGGCGTACGCGCGGCAGGTCGGATAGCCGCAGCGCGTGCATTGCGTTTGCGGAAGCAGGGCATCGATGCGTGCGGCGAGCGGGGTTTCCATCTGCGGATAGTCTAGTCGAGTGCGCCGGCAGTCGAAATTTCGTTCGCAAGGCGGTGCGCCGATTCCATATATATGGCGCGCGGGTTCGCAGGTGAAGGGCATCACGAAAATCGCGGTTGATCGCGATCGACGCCTCGCACGAGTCTCTGCGACACGGAACGGAGGAGACTCGCGATGCACATCTCGAAGAGCGCGATTGCGCTGGCGGTGACGGCGGCTTTGTCGTCGATGACGTCCGCCGCGTTCGCAGACGCAAAGGTCGCGCACAACGTGCGCCCGGAAAGGGCTCCCGCAGCGTGCGATCCGAGCGGGATCTGCCTCGTGAGCACGGTGGGCACCGATCTGTCTGCAAACGCCTGCGGCGGCGCCGACACGATCGACGCAACCGTCGGCGATCAGCTGAACTTCTGCTACACGGTCACGAACAACACCGGCGTCGATCTCGAGTACCACTCGCTCGCCAACGATGTCGATGGTGGGTTGTTCGCCTACTCTCAGCAGTTGATCGCACCGGGCGGGTCGTATCAGTACAACCACGTGGAGACGGTCGGCAGCACGCTGACCTACAACTCGACGTGGACCAGCTACGACGTGTTGCCCGGCTATACGACCGACGTCGAAACCGGCGGCGGCTGTGGTGACCGCATCTTCGCCGACGGCTTCGGCGACAGCGCCGCTGCCTGCAGCGGCTTCATCGACATCACGGGTTCCGGCACGCCACTCGGTCTCGCCGACGACGGCACAGCCGACGTGAACATGCCGTTCTCGTTCAGTTTCTACGGCACCACGTCGAGCGCGCTGACCATCAGCAACAACGGCGGCGTGATCCTGGGCGCGCCGGGCGCCGTGCTCGATTTCCAGAACACCTCGCTGCCCGCCGCCTCGTTGCCGGGCCCTGCAATCCTGCCGCTGTGGGACGACTTCGACAGCGAATCGGGCGATGTGTACATGGACGTGCGCGGCGCGACGCCGAACCGGCAGTTCATCGTCGAATGGTTCAACCGGATGCACTACAGCGGCAACGCCGATGGCGCGACGTTCGAACTGATCCTCGACGAGGACGGCACGATCCAATTCGAATACGCGGACGTCGCATACACGAACGACAACAGCCCGAGCGATCCGCCAGACTGCACGGGCGGAGCGTGCGCGACCATCGGCCTGCAGGCGTCGACCGCGCTGTTCGCGCAGTTCTCGGCCTTCGAGGCGGCGGTGACCGACAACACGGGCATCAGATGGACGCCGACCTCGCCGCAAATCTTCACGAGCACCGACTCGGTCACCGTGAACGTCGGCGCGCCGCAGATCGTCGTGAACCCGAACGCGATCGCCGGCAGCGTGACCGCGGGCGGCACGACGACATTGCCGTTCGCGATCGAAAACCACGGAGACCGCGATCTCGACTGGTCGCTCACCGAGGCGGCCCCATCGAACCTGCATTTCGCGCCACCGGGCGCGCGCTATGCGATGCCGATGGGCGACCCGTCGAAAACGACGATTGCGCGAGCGCCGCTGCATGTTTACAAGCCGGGCGTACCCGCCGGCGTTCATCGTCCGTTCGCCGGCGTCACGGCGTTCGCAGCCAACGTTGCGAGCGACGAGCTCGACACGCTCGACGTCACCGCCGACAACGGCATGACGAGCATCGCTACCGGGCAGGGCACCGCGTTCGCGTTCAAGTTCCTCGACGGCGATTTCAGCAAGGCCTACGGCATCGACAAATTCGGCGCAATGGCGAATACGTTCGCGTCGATCGATGCGAGCAGCGGCGCGATCACGCCGATCGGAACCGCAAACGCCAGCGCGGACAGCGACGGCTGGACCGGTTTCGCGCAAGACCCGACGACCGGAATGCTTTACGCATCCGCGGCAACCTGCGGATCGAGCTCGCACCTCTACACGATCGATCGCAACACCGGCGCGGCGACGCTCGTCGGCGAGATGACCGGCATGGCCTGCGCGATCTGGATCGCGGTGGGACCCGACGGGCTCATGTACAGCGTCGACATCGTCGACGATGCGCTCTATGCCGTCGACAAGACGAATGGCGCAACGTCGCTGAAAGGCTCGGTCGGCTTCAACGCCAACTACGGTCAGGACGCCGATTTCGATCAGGGCACCGGCATCCTGTACTGGGCCGCGGTCAATGCCGACACGGGCTCGGCGGAGATGCGCACGGTCGATCTCGACACCGGCGCGAGCTCGCTGGTCTATTCGCTCGGCGGTACGCAGATCGTCGGCCTCGCGACCGAAACGATCGGCGGCCCCTGCGCACCGCCGCAGGACCTGCCGTGGCTCTCGCCCGATCCGATCGCCGGCACGACGCCGCCGTCCGGCGCAACGCCGGCCTCGGCTACGATCGACGCCACTGCGGCTAATGCGGGCGACGTGCTCGAAGGCAACGTCTGCGCCACCAGCAACGATCCGTTGCACCACCGCGTCGGAACGCCCGTCACCGTGACAGTCGGCGCGGCGGCGTCGCCGGTGACGCTCGGCAAGGCCTTCAGCCCCGTCAACGTGCCGACTGGCATCAGCAGCACGCTGACGATAACGCTCGACAACGCAAGCGCGTCGCCGGCGAGCCTCACGGCGCCGCTGACCGATACGTTCCCGTCCGGCCTCGTCGTCGCCGCGACGCCGAATGCGCAGACGAACTGCATCGGCAGCGTGACGGCTGTCGCCGGCGCCGATTTGGTGACGCTCGCCACGGGTTCCGCGATCCCGCCGAGCAGCAGCTGCACGATTGCGGTCGACGTCGTCGCGGTGACACCCGGCGATTACGCCAACCATATTCCGGCCGATGCGTTGCAGACGAACCTGGGCACGAATGCGGCACCCGCCGATGCGACGCTCCCGGTGGCGGACGCGGCACCGTCGGTCCTGAACGATTTCGCGCCGGCGACGGTCACGGCCGGCACGGCGAGCACGCTGACGATCTCGTTAGGCAACGGCAACGGCGTCCCGGCGACGCTGACGGCGGATTTCGTCGATACGTTCCCGGCCGGCCTCGTCGTCGCCGCTACGCCGAATGCGCAATCGGACTGCGGAGGTCTCGCGTCCGCAACGCCCGGCGACGACTTCGTGCAGCTCGATGCAGCCGGATCGATCATCCCGCCGGGCACCGTCTGCACCATCCAGGTCGACGTCGTCGCTGCAATGCCGGGCGACTACCCGAACGTCATTGCGCCAGGAACGCTGCAAACCGATCGGGGCGCCAACGCGCTCGCCGCGAGCGCGACGTTGTCCGTGACGCCGATTCCGCCGACGGTGTCGAAGGCGTTCGGAACGTCTCCGGTCGCAGTCAACGTGCCGAGCACGCTGACGATCACGCTCGGCAACGCGAACGCGAGCGATGCGACGCTGACCGCAGCGTTGGTCGACGCGTTTCCGACCGATCTCGCCGTCGCGGCGACGCCAAACGCGTCGACGACCTGCGGGGGTGCCCTGACTGCGGATCCGACATCCGGCTCGGTCACGCTCGATGCCGGCGCGACGATTCCGGGCGGCGGCGCCTGCACGATCACGGTCGATGTCGAGTCGGCGATCGCCGGAAGTTATCTCAACGATATTCCGGTCGGCGCGTTGCAGACGGATCTCGGCACCAACGTTGCGCCCGGTGACGCCGCGCTGGATGTGACGCCGTAGAAGCAACGGGCCGCCGGCACTAACGCGCCGGCGGCTCGTCCGCCATGCAAACCGCCGAATACGGGTCGCGCGACGTGCAGGGCGGCGCTACTTGACGGGCATCCCGGGCGTCGCGCCCGGGTCGGCGTCGAGCAGATGCAGATCCGCGCCGCCGCTACCGGCCGAGAGGATCATGCCCTCCGACACGCCGAACCGCATCTTGCGCGGCGCGAGGTTCGCGATGAAGACGACGTTGCGTCCGACCAGTTTCGGCGGATCGTCGTACGCCGCGCGGATGCCCGAGAAGATCTGACGCGTGCCAAGCTCGCCCGCATCGAGCTCGAAGCGGAGCAGCTTGTCCGAGCCGTCGACGAACTCGCACGCGAGCACCTTGCCGATCCGGAGATCAAGCTTCGCGAAGTCGTCGATCGAAATGATCGAGGCTGCGCTATCCGCGCCGGCTTTTGTGCCGTCCCCTGCGGGACGAGGGTCGGATGGCGACGACTTCGACGTCGCTGCCGACGTAACGGTCGAACCGGCAGCAGCCGCAGCCCCGGCCACGACGGGTCCGGCCTCTGCCGGTTTCAGCGATTCCTTCGATGCTTCGATCATGGCCTCGATCTTCTTCGGGTCGATGCGGTCGATGCGCGTCGTGAACGGCTGGATCTCGCGGCCGAGCAGCGGCGCGTCGGCGTCGCGGAAATCGCAGAGTGTGGTGCCGAGCAAGCCTCCGGCGACACGGCCCGCCATCGTCGGAATGATCGGCGCAAGATAGATCGCGAGCAGCCTGAAGTAGTTGAGCGCGAGCGTGCAGACGACATGCAGCTCCGCACGCCTGCTCTCGTCCTTCGCGAGAAGCCACGGCGCCTTCTCGGCGACGTAGCCGTTCGCCTCGTCGGCAACCTCGACGATCAGCCGCGTCGCGGCCGCATAGTCGCGCGCTTCGAACATCGCCGCACACGCACTGAGCCGCTCGGCCGCTGACGCATAGCGCCGCGCCTCTTCCGGCGGCAGCGCGTCCGCGAGCTTCCCGCCGAAAAACTTGTGCACGAACCCCGCCGTCCGGCTCGCGATGTTCACCCACTTGCCGACGACATGCGAATTGACTCGGTCCTCGAACGCCTTCAGGTCGAGATCGAGATCGGCAAGCGTTGGTCCGAGCAATGTCGCGAGGTAATAGCGCAGGTAGTCCGGATCGAGATGATCGAGATATGTCCGCGCGTTGATGAACGTGCCGCGCGACTTCGACATCTTGGCGCCGTCGACGGTCATGAAGCCGTGCACGTGCACGGCGGTCGGCGTGCGCAGCCGCGCGCCGTGCAGCATCGCCGGCCAGAACAGCGTATGGAAGTAGATGATGTCCTTGCCGATGAAGTGCACCATCTCGGTGCCCATCCTCTCGGCGTCGTCGCGCTCGACGAAATCCTCGAAGCGGAGCGGCGTGTCGGGGCGCCTTGCATTCCACGCCGCGCAGTAGTCGCGGAACGACGAGAGGTAGCCGATCGGCGCATCGACCCAGACGTAGAAGAACTTGCCCGGCTGATCCGGGATCTCGAAGCCGAAATACGGCGCGTCGCGCGACACGTCCCAGCTCCGGAGGCCGTCGGCGAACCATTCCTGCAGCTTGTTGACGACTTCGCTCTGCAGGCCGCCTTCGCGCTCGCGTTCCTTGAGCCAGGCCTGCAGCATCGCGTCGAAATCGGCGAGCTTGACGAAGAAATGCGTCGATTCCTTCTCGACCGGCTTCGCGCCCGAGACGACCGAATACGGCTCGATCAGGTCGGTCGGGTTGTAGGTCTTGCCGCAGACCTCGCACGAATCGCCGTACTGGTCCTTGCTGTGGCAGTTCGGGCATTCGCCCTTGATGAAGCGGTCCGGCAGGAACATGTCCTTGACCGGATCGTAGAGCTGCTTGACCGGCTTGGATTCGGTGTGACCGCCGGCGACGAGCGCCTTCCAGATGCGGTACGTCAGCGCGCGGTTCGATTCGCTGTCGGTCGTCGAGTACCAGTCGTGCGCGACGCCGAACTCCGAAAGATCGCGCCGATGCTGCTCGAGCACGCCCGCGATGAGCGCCTGCGGCGTGATGCCTTCCTTTTCGGCGCGCAGCATGATCGACGTCCCGTGCGCATCGTCGGCGCAGACGTAGTGCACCTCGTGGCCGGCCATGCGCATCGCCCGCACCCAGATGTCGGTCTGGATGTTTTCGAGCATGTGCCCGAGATGGATTGGACCGTTCGCGTAGGGCAGGGCGTTGGTGACGAGAATCTCGCGCGACTTCATCCGTGGCGTGTTCCGCGGCGTTGCTGCAGCGCGCAATTATGCCACGCGGCCCGCTTGCGCTCGTCAGAATGTGGAACGAAGACGTGCGCCGCCTTCATCCACGGCAGCCGACTACTCCGCCTGCCGGTCCCACGTCTGGCTGCGCCCGAACAACGAGAACCCGATGAATCCACGCACTTCGAGTTTCTGCCCCTTGTCGGTCAGGTGCATCTTGCAGCCGTAGATCTTGCCGTTCTTCGGATCGAGGATCTGGCCGCCGCTCCATTCGTCACCGTTCTTCTTCATGCCCCAAACGATGGTCATGCCGGTGACCGGCTGGTTCTTGCGTTCGCCTTCGCATT
>CALFNI010000135.1 GCA_937902695.1 uncultured Rhodanobacteraceae bacterium | reverse complement strand
GAGAACGGCGGCAAGGTGCTCGTCAATCCGCGCAATGGGGCGGCCGGCAGCGTGCGCATGAAGGACCCGTCGGAAACGGCGAAGCGGCCGCTCGCGTTCTACGCATATGCGCTCGGCGTCGTCCAAGGCGGCGCGCTGCCGCCGACGCATTCGAAGACGCTCGCCGAGTTCCGCAGGTGGGGCCTGCCGGTCAGCAACCTGATCGACACCGCGAAGGGCGCCGAGGGCTGCCTCGAGTACTACGCGCGCATCGGCAAGCGGCGCGATACGCTGCCGTTCGACATCGATGGCGTCGTCTACAAGCTCGACGACCTCGCCGACCAGCGCGAGATGGGCTTCGTCGGCCGCGCGCCGCGCTGGGCGATCGCGCACAAATTCCCGGCGCAGGAGCAGCAGTCCGTCGTCGAGGCGATCGAGGTCAATATCGGCCGCACCGGCGCCGCGACGCCGACGGCGCGCCTGACGCCCGTCTACGTCGGCGGCGTCACCGTGACGAACGTGACGCTGCACAACGCCGATCACGTCGCGCGACTCGACGTGCGCGTCGGCGACACCGTGATCGTGCGCCGCGCCGGCGACGTGATTCCGGAAGTCGTCCGCGTCGTCGTCGAAAACCGGCCGCCGAAAGCCAGGCCATGGAAAATGCCGGCGCATTGTCCGATCTGCGGCTCGGATATCGTCCGCGAGGAAGGCGAGGCGGTCGCGCGCTGCACGGGCGAGCTCACCTGCGCCGCGCAGCGCACGCAGGCGCTGTTCCACTTCGCATCGCGTCGCGCGATGGATATCGAAGGCCTCGGCGAGCGCTACATCGACGAGCTGGGCGAGCTGGGTTACGTCAAGTCCGTTGCCGACCTCTACAAGCTGACGCTCGAGGATCTCCTCGAAATGAAGGTCCGCGCCGACGAGCGCGACGGCACGACCCCCGAGACGGTCAAGGCGGGCAAGGTCGCGACGAAATGGGCCGACAACCTGATCGAGGCGATCGATGCGAGCCGCAAGACGACGCTCGACCGGTTCCTCTACGCGCTCGGCATCGCGCACGTCGGCGAGAGCACGGCGAAGGCGCTCGCGGCGTGGTTCGGCGAGATCGCGCTGATCCGCCATCTGCCGTGGCCGATCCTGAAGCTCGTGCCGGACATCGGCGGCGAGGTCGCGCGCGCGATCGATGCGTTCTTCCAGCAGGACGGCAACCAGCGCGTCATCGACGATCTCCTGAAGCGCGGCGTCGCGATCACCGACGCGCACGTGCCGAGCGCGAAGCTGCGGCCTGCGCTGTCGCTCGCGAGCGTCCTCGTCGAGCTCGAGATTCCGAAGTTGACGGAGAAGCGCGCGGAGCAGCTGGCCGGCGCGTTCGACTCGCTCGCGGCCGTCGCGAAGGCGAAAGCACCGGCGCTCGTCGAGGCCGGGTTGCCCGAAGAGACAGCCGGATCCGTGCACGCCTATTTCGAATCGGACGAAGGCCGCGCGCTGGCGCAGCGTTGCATCAGGGCGATCGATGCGCTGCAGAACGCGACGCACGGCGCCGCCGAGGCGAAGGCCGGCCCGCTCGACGGCCAGACCGTCGTGCTGACCGGCACGCTGGCCTCGCTGACGCGCGACGACGCATCGGGCAGGCTCGAAGCGCTCGGCGCGAAAGTCGCCGGCAGCGTCTCGAAGAAGACCTCGTTCGTCGTCGCGGGCGAATCGGCCGGCTCGAAGCTCGACAAGGCCAAGGAGCTCGGCGTCGAGGTCTGGGACGAAGCCACGCTCGTCGCGTTCCTGAAGAAGCATCATGCGTGACGCGCGGGCCATGCGCCGCGCGTTCAAGCTGCGCACGAAGCTCCATGCGCTGATCCGCACGTTCTTCGCCGAGCGCGGCGTGCTCGAAGTCGAGACGCCGATCCTCGGCGAAGCCGGCAACACCGAGCCGAACATCGAGAGTTTCTCGACGACGTTCGACGGACCGGTCGTGGCCGGCTCGCGCGAGCGCTGGCTGCGCACGTCGCCCGAGCATGCGCTGAAGCGGCTCGTCGCGGGCGGCATCGGCGACTGCTACGAGATCGGCCGCGTGTTCCGCAACGGCGAAGCGGGGCGGCGGCACAATCCCGAGTTCACGATGCTCGAGTGGTATCGCATCGGCTTCGATCATCGCCGCCTGATGCACGAAACGGTGGCGCTCGTGCTCGCGGCGCTGGCGGCGACGGGCTGGGCGGCCGATGTCGTCGAGACGAGCTATCGCGACCTGTTCGCCGATCTCGCCATCGATCCGTTCGATGCGACGATCGAGGCGCTGCGCGCGCCGCTCGCCGCGTTCGGGATCGATCCGCACGGCCTTTCGCGCGACGACTGGCTCGATCTCCTCATCACGCACCGGATCCAGCCGGCGTTCCCGCGCGATCGCATCACGGTCGTCTATGATTTTCCGGCGTCGCAGTGCGCGCTCGCGAAAATCCGCGACGGGCAGCCGCCGGTCGCCGAGCGCTTCGAGCTCTTCCTTGGCACCTACGAGCTTGCGAACGGCTACCACGAGCTCACCGACACCACGGAGCAGCGCGCGCGATTCGAGCGCGACAACGCGCGCCGGCGCGCGCGCGGTCAGCGCGAGGTGCCGATCGACGCGCGCCTGCTCGACGCGTTGCCGCACTTGCCGGCCTGCGCCGGCGTCGCGCTCGGCATCGAGCGACTGCTCATGGCGCTCGCCGATACCGACGACATCGCCGACGTCATCGCGTTTCCGTTTGCGGACGCGTGACCGCGGTCGTCGCTGACGGCAGCCGCAGGCGCGCGACGCAGCCGCGTGCATCATCGCGATTCTCGAGCGTCAGCGCGCCGCCGTGCGCCTCGACGATCTGCCGCGCGAGCACGAGCCCGATGCCGGAGCCGCCGCGCTTCGTCGTGAAGAACGGGACGAACAGGTTTTCGCTCGGCGGCAGGCCGGGACCGCCGTCGATCACTTCGGCGATCAGCGCGCCGCCGTCGACGCGCCAGGCGAGGCGCACGTCGCCGCCGGTCGAGAGCGCGGCATCGGTCGCGTTCTGGATCAGATTGATCAGCGCCTGCGCGATCTGATCGGCGTCGATGTCCGCGTGCACCGCGGGGCCGTCCTCGACCTGCACCGGAATGCGCTGCTCCAGCTTCGCCGTTCGTCGGGCGAGCTCGTCGAACGCGGTGTCCTGCGGATGCGGCGGCGGCAGGCGCGCGAGCGCGGTGTAGCGCGCCATGAAGCGCG
Source organism: uncultured Rhodanobacteraceae bacterium (assembly GCA_937902695.1). GTDB lineage: Bacteria > Pseudomonadota > Gammaproteobacteria > Xanthomonadales > Rhodanobacteraceae > Dokdonella_A. The sequence goes on along the minus strand of CALFNI010000135.1, from coordinate 11,426 downwards.
CGAGCGCCTCGGCGCGATCGCCGATGATGTCGAGCGCGTTGCCGGCGTCGTCGCGCCAGTCGGCCGGCAGCGGCTCGGTCGCGATCAGCTTGGACATCGTCGCGGCCATCGAGCGGATCGGCGCGAGCGAGTTGTTGAGCTCGTGGCCGAGCACGCGCAGCAGGCGCTGCCACGCGAGGCGCTCTTCCTCGCGGAGCGTGCGGCTCAGATCCGTGATGACCAGCAGGTCGTGCGGCCGTCCGCCTTCGCGGAACTGCGCGCGGCGCACTTCCCAGCGTCCGCTCGCGCCGGGAAACGAACGTTCGACGAGCCGCGTGTCGACGATGTCGAGCCAGTCGCCGAGCCCGAGCGAAGCGGCGGAGCGCCCGTCGAGCGACGCCAGCGGCGCACCGAGCAATCGCTCCGCGGCCGGGTTGGCGAGCTTCAGCCAGCGCTGCTCGTCGAACGCGATGACCGCGATGTCGAGTGCCGCGATGACCTTCGCGAGCAGCGCGCTCTTCTCTTCGAACGACAGGCGCTGTTCGCGCAGCGTCTGCGACAGCGTGTTGATCTCGATGACAACCTCGCCGATCGCATCGCCGCGCTGCGCGCGCGAGCCGCGCAGGCTGTAGTCGCCCTCGCGCAGCGCTTCGAGGAGGTTCGAGAGCGTGTTGAGCGGATAGACCGCGCGGCGGCGCGCCTCGAAGATCAGCGCGAGCGTGACGAGCGCGATGGCGAGCCAGATCCAGAGCGCGCGCCAGGCGTCGTCGGTCGCGAACCAGAGCGCGATCGCGAGCGCGAGCAGCGCCGGCGAGGCCGCGACGAGCGTGCCGGCCAGGAGCCGCGTCTCGTAGTTCCAGCGGGAAGGATCGCCGCGCATGCCGGGCATGGTAGCGGGAACCGCGCTACTCGATGCCGTATTTCTCCATGCGCCGGTACAGCGACGGCCGGCTGAGGCCGAGCAGCGTCGCGGCGCGCTGGATGTTGCCGCCGGTCCGCTCGAGCGCGCCGCGCACGAGCTGCTCTTCGGCCTCGTCGACGGTCATCGAGCCGCTTGCGGCGAGCGCCGCCGCGCCGGACAGCGCGTGCGTCGCCTCGGGCTTGAGATTGAGCGCGGCGTCGTCGAGCGTGTCGCCGTCGAGCATCAGCACCGCGCGCTCGACCGCATGCGAAAGCTCGCGCACGTTGCCGGGCCATGCGTAGCTCCGGAGCGCCTGCAGCGCCGACGGCGCGAAATGCAGCGTTTCGCGCTGATAGCGCTTGCGGAAATGCGCGAGGAACGCTTCGGCGAGGAGCGCGATGTCCTCGTCGCGCTCGCGAAGCGGCGGCAGGCGCAGCTCGACCGTATTGAGGCGGAAAAGAAGATCGCGCCGGAACGCGCCGCGGGCGATCTCCGCGCCGAGATCGGCATTCGTCGCAGAGATCAGGCGCACGTCGACCTTCAGCGTGCGCGACGATCCGACGCGCTCGAGCTCGCCGTCTTCGAGCACACGCAGCAGCTTGGGCTGCTGCGCGGGCGGAATGTTCGCGATCTCGTCCATGAAGAGACTGCCGCCGTCGGCGAGCTCGAAGCGGCCGATGCGGTCGGTCTTCGCGTCCGTGAACGCGCCGCGCACGTGGCCGAACATCTCGGCTTCGAACACCGATTCCGGGATGCCGCCCATGTTGACCTTGACGAGCGGCTTGCCCGCGCGCTGCGAGCGCGCGTGCAGGCGCCGCGCGACGACGCCCTTGCCGGTGCCGTTCTCGCCGAGGATCAGCACGTTCGCGTCGGTCGGCGCGACGCGGTCGAGCTGCGCGAGCACGCTCTTCATCGCGGCCGATTCGGCGATGAACGGCTCGTCGCCGTCGCCGCGCAGGATCTCGTTCTCGCGCTTCAGCCGCGCCGCCTCGCCACGCGAATCGGCGAGCGCGAGCTGGTTGCGGATCACGCTCATCAGGCGCTGGTTGTCCCACGGCTTCTCGATGAAATCGCCGGCGCCCAGGCGCATCGCCTCGACCGCGAGATCGATCGTGCCCCACGCGGTCATGACGATCACGGGCAGCTCCGCATCGAGCTTGCGGACGTCGCGCAGGAGCTCGAGGCCTTCGGCGCCGGAGGTCGTGTCGCGCGCGTAGTTGAGGTCGATCAGTGCCGCCTCGAAGCGTTCCTTCTTCAGCGCATCGAGCGCCGCGCGCGGGCTGTCGACGCTGGCGGCGTCGATGCCTTCGCCTTTGAACAGGAGACGGAGGGCTTCGCGGACTTCGCGCTGATCGTCGGCGATGAGGATGCGGGTTCGATGGGCTGCCATGTCGGAAGTCTAGCCCGATTCAATCTGGCTCGATGGCGCCGCGGGCTTCTCGAGCCAGCCGTCCGCGAGCCGCACGAGCCGCTGCGCCTCGCGCGCGAAATCCTCGTTGTGCGTGACCTGCACGATCGTCATGCCGTCGCGATTGAGCTCGTGCAGGAGGTCCATGATCATGCGCGCCTGGCTCGAATGCAGCGCGCCGGTCGGCTCGTCGGCGAGCAGCAGCTTGGGCCGCGTGATGACCGCGCGAGCGACGGCGACGAGCTGCTGCTGTCCGCCCGAAAGCTGGCTCGGGTAGAGATCCTTCTTGCCGACGATCGAGAAGCGATCGAGCAGATCGCCGACCTGGGCCTGGCGTTCCTTCGCATTGACGTTGCGGTATTGCAGCGGCAGGTCGAGGTTCTCCCAGACCTTGAGATCGTCGATCAGGTGATAGTGCTGGAAGATGAACGCGATCTTGTCGCGCTGCAGCGCCTGCCGGTGCTTCGCGTCGAGTTTCTCGACCGCGACGCCGTCGAGCTCGTAGTGGCCGCGCCACTCGTTGTCCATGAGGCCGAGCACATTGAGGAGCGAGCTCTTGCCGGCGCCGCTCGGGCCCATGACGCTGACGAACTCGCCGGCGCCGATCTCGAGGTTGACGTGCCGCAGCACCCAGACCTTCGAGCCTGCCAGCGGATACGAGCGCTCGATGTCGGCGAGGCGTACCAGAGGTTGCATCAACGGTTCTCCATGAGTTTCATTCGTGCCTCAGCGCGACAGCCGGATCGACGCGGAGTGCGCGCCGCACGGGTACGCTGACGGCGAGCGCGACGGCGGCAACGAGCACCGCGAGCGCGGCGCCGATCGCTGCGATGCCGACCGTCTCGATGTTCTCGAGCGAGCGCGTCAACAGGCGCGCGAGCACGATGCCGGCGACGACGCCGACTGCAAGGCCAGCGCCGAGCTCGACGACGCTGCGCCCGAACACGTCGCCGAGCACGTGCCTCGCCGGCGCGCCGAGCGCGCGGCGCACGCCGATCTCGCGCGTGCGTTGTGCGACGGCGAACGCCATGACGCCGTAGAGCCCGGCGCCGGCGAGCGCCAGCGCGATCAGGCCGAACGCGGCGAAGCTCTTCGCGACGATGCGCTCCGCGATCGTCGACGCGCGGATCACGTCGGCGTAGTCGCGCACCCAGTAGAGCGGCGCGTCGGCGTCGACCGCGTGCACGATCGCGTTGAGCCGCGGCACGAATGCAAGCGCGCCGCCGCGCGTGCGCACGGCGATCGTCGCGATGTAGAACGGATCCTGGCTCAGCGGGCGCAGCAGCGAAGGCGCGGGCGCGTTGCCGGGCACGTCGAGCGTCAGCGCGGCGACGACGCCGACGACGGTCACGGTCGGGCCGTCCGGATCGCGCGGATCGATGCGGAAGCGGCGGCCGACGATCGGCGCGCCGTTGCCGAAGCGCTCGGCGAACTTGCGGTCTACCACTGCGACCGGTGCGGTATCGGCGCGGTCACGCTCGTCGAAGAAGCGGCCCTGTTCGAGCTTGACGCCGTACGCGCCGGGGAAATGCGCGTCGACCGCACCGGAATAGAACGTCGGCGGATCGGCGTCGCCGGGCGCCGTGCCTTCGGGCAACACGAAATGGAAGCTGTTGTAGAACGTGCCGGGCAGCGCGGTGCCGACGCTCGCGTCGACCACGCCGGCGTCGTCGCGCAGGCGCTCCGCGATGCGCTCGAAGACCTGGACCTGTTCCGGCGCATCCGGATGCACGGCGGTCGACAGCGCGATGCGCGCGGTCAGCAGCCGGTCCTGATCGATGCCGAGGTCGGCGCGGTCGAGCGCGCCGATGCCGCGCACGAGCGTGCCGACGCAGATCAGGAGCGCGCACGACAGCGCGATCTCGCCGACGACGAGCACGCGGCTCGTGCGCGCGAACGATCCGCCGGCGACGCCGCGGGAGCCTTGTCGGATATCGCCGCCGATTGCCATGCGCCCGGCGCGGAGCGCGGGCAAAAGACCGGCGGCGATCGCCGCGAATGTCGCTGCCGCGAACGCGAGCAGCACGACGCGAAGGTCGACGTCGAAGCGGAGCCACAGCGGGAAGAACTCGGTGTCCTGCATCGCGCCCTGCTGCCACGCGACGCCGGCGCGCGCGAGCGCGAAGGCGAGCGCCGTCGCGAGCGTCGTCAGCAGGAGGCTCTCGACGAGGATGCGCGAAATGAGCCGCCGCCGGCCCGCGCCGAGCGCGACGCGCACGGCGAGATCGTGCGAGCGACCGAGCGTGCGCGTCAGCAGGAGGTTCGCCGCGTTCGCGCACGAGACGAGCAGCACCATCGCCACGGCGGCGAGCATGCTGCCGAGCGTGCCGCGCGTCGTGCGATCGGCCGCCATGCGCGCGAGCGGCTCGACGCGGAAGCTGCGGCCGCGAAAGCGCTCGGGATCGGCGCGCGCGGCGTCGGCGAACCAGCGGTCGAACGCGGCGGCGAGATCGGCGTCGCTCGCATCGGCATGGCGCCGCGCGATGACCCAGTACGCGAACGGGTCGACCGGCACGCGGTCGGCGATCGTCGTCGACGGTACCCAGATGTCCTCGTTGCGCGGATAGGTGAAGCCATCCGGCATGACGCCGATCACCGTCGCCGGCTGGCCGTCGACGCGGATCGTGCGGCCGACGATGGACCGGTCGCCGCCGTAGCGCGATTGCCAGAGCGAGTACGAGAGCATCGCGGTCGGCGCCGCGCCCGGCTTCGCCTCGGCGACCAAGAACTCGCGGCCGATCAGCGGCGCGACGCCGAGCACGCGGAAGAGGTTCGCCGTGACGTGGCCGCCGTGATAGCGCTCGGCGCGGTCGAAGTCGCTCAGGTTGATCGTCGAGCGCGCGACCGCGGCGACTTCGCCTTTCGCCGCAACGTAGTGCTGCAATTGCGCGAGGTCGCGGCTGTCGACCGGGAACACGTTGCCGAGGCCGCCGTCGCCGAAGAAGCCGGCTTGCACCAGTTGCGCGGGCTCGGCGAACGGCAGCGGACGCAGGATGAAGCCGTCGAGCAGCGTGAGCATGAAGATCACGCAGGCGAGGCCCGCGCCGAGCACGCCGACGAGGAGCGCGGCAAAGCCGGGATTCTTCAGCGTCGAACGCAGTGCGTCGCGGAAATCGTGGAGGAGTGCGGTCATCGGGTGGCCCTGCTCATTCGTTGCGAAGCGCGATCGCAGGATCGACGGCGAGCGCACGGCGCAGCGGCGCGAGTGTGGAGAGCACGACAACAGCTGCGAGCGCGAGCACGACGAGCGCAACGCTGATCGCATCGTACGGCCCGATGCCATAGAGCTCGGCCGACATCGCGGTACCCCACGCGAAAGCGAGCGGCAAGCCTATTGCGAGCCCCGCCGCAAAGCAGCGTGCCGTGCGCGCCGAGGCGATCGCGAGCAGCGCGGCATTCGATGCACCGACGACGCGTCGCAGGCCGAACTCGCGCGTGCGCCGTCGCACCGTATGCGCGATCGTGCCGTGCACGCCGAGCGCGGCGAGCAGCAGCGCGGTGCCGGCGAAAAGGCCGAACAGCTGCAGCAGGAAGCGACGGCGCGCGAGGGAGTCGGCGACGCGCGCCGACATCGTCGTCGTGCCGTATACCGGCACGCTGCGGTCGATCGACGCGGCCGCACGGCGCACTTCGTCGTCGAGCAGGGCCGGCGCGAGTGTCGACTGCACCGCGAGCGTCACGAAGCTCGGCGGATCGGCGCTTTGTGCGTGCGCGAGATAGACCTGCGGCACCGGCGCGAGATCAAGGGCATGCGCACGCACGTCGCCGACGACGCCGACGATGGTGATCCACGAGGCTTTCTCGTCGCGATCGCCGAGCTGGATCTGCTTGCCGATCGGACTCTCGCCCGCCCACTCGCGTTGCGCGGCTGTTTCGTTGACGAGCGCAACCAGGGGTTGATCGGCGCGGTCACTTGCGGCGATCAGGCGCCCGGCGCGGAGCGGAATGCCGAGCGTCGCGAAGTAGTCCGGCGTCGTGTAGACGCGGTCGAACTCGGGTGCTTCGACGCCGAGCTCGGGCTTGTCCTTCACGTGGAATCCGGCCGTGTCCCAGCCGCTTGAGAGCGGCAGCGGCGTCACGGCGCCCGCGTGTACGACGCCGGGCAAGGCGCGGACGCGCGTTTCGAGCTCAGCAAGAAACGCGGCCGTCTTCTTTGCGTCGACGTAGGCCGGGCCAGCGATTGCGAGGTCGATCGTGGTAACGCCGTCGGCTGCAAAGCCGGGCTCGACGGCGAGAAGGCGCTCGAAGCTTCGCGCCATCAGGATCGCACCGAGCGTCAGCGCGCTCGCCAGCGCGATCTGCACGACGACCAGCGCCGACTGAAGGCGCGCCGCCGAAGGTCCGGCCGACGCCCGCGCCGCGACGTGCAATGCGTCGGCGAGCTCGGGGCGGCTGCTCCGCCAGGCGGGCCATGCGCCGGCGACGAACGTGACGGTGAGCGTCAGGAGCGATGCGAACGCGAGGACACCGCCGTCGACGTGAACGTCGGCGAGCCGCGCGATCGACGACGGCCCACGCCGCGCGATCAGCTTTGTGAGCGCGAACGCAAGCGCGATGCCGGTCGCGCCGCCGGCGATGCCGAGCACGAGGCTCTCGGCGAACATCAGTCGCGCGAGCTGCCCGCGGCCGGCGCCGAGTGCCGCGCGCACGCTGAGCTCGTGGCGGCGCGTGGCGGCGCGCAGCGACGTCAGGCCTGCGATGTCGACGCTCGCGATCAGCAGCACGATCGCGACGCCGGCGAAGACGAGCCAGAGCGAGCGATCCGCGGTGCCGACGAGCGCATCGCGCAGCGGATTCAGCTCGAAGCGCATCGCAGCGGGGTAGTCGTCCGCGTGCGCGTGTATGAGCGCCGGCGCGAGGCGATCGAGCTCGGCTCTCGCGGAGGCAAGCGTAGCCCCGGGTGAGAGACGCGCGATCGCCTGCAGGTGCAGGCAACTTCGACACGCGGGGGCATCCGGCGCCGCATAGCCGAGCGGACGCCAGACATCGGGAGCACCATTGCGCATCGCGGGGAGCAGCGGCGCGAAGTCGGCCGGCAGCACGCCGACGATCGTGTACGAACGCACGCCGAACTGCGCGCGGCGGCCGATGATGCCGGGATCGGCGTTGAAGCGACGCTGCCACAATGCATGACTGATCATCGCGACGTCGTTGCGATTCGGCTGGTCCTCATCCGCCGAGAACGCGCGGCCGAGCGCGGGCGTGACGCCGAGCACTTTGAAGAAATCGCGCGTGACGCTCTGGCCCCGCAAGAGCTCGGCGCCGCTGTCGGTGGCGAGGTTCGGCTGCCAGTCGGCGCTCGCCGCAACCGATTCGAACGAAGGTACCGACTGCTGCCAGTCGAGCAAGGTCGGATAGCCGACCGAGATCGGATTGCCGTCGGCCTCGCTGTTGCGCTGCGCGATCGCGACGAGACGATTCGGTTCGTGGAATGGTAGCGCGTCGAGCAGTACGGTCTTGACGACGCTGAAGATCGCCGTGTTCGCGCCGATTCCGAGCGCGAGCGTCAGGACCACGACGAGCGTGTAGCCGGGCCGCCCGGCAAGCGAGCGCAGCGCGAAGCGGAGGTCGTGGCGCAGCGTGTCGAGGATCATGGCTTCACCTGCTCATTCGTAGCGCAACGCTTCGATCGGCGCCGTCCGCGCCGCGCGTCGCGCGGGCAGCCAGCACGCGACGAGCGACGTGAGCGCGAGCACCGCGACGACCGCCGAGAGGCTGACGAGATCGATCGCGCCGACGCCGAAGAGCTGGCTCTGCAGCACGAAGCCGAGAGCGATGGCCCCGACGATGCCGATGCCGAGCCCGATGCCGACGAGCCGCGCGCCGTCGCCGAGGACGTGCCGGCGGATGCGCGCGGTATCGGCGCCGATCGCCATGCGCACGCCGAACTCGCCGGTGCGCTGCGCGACGGCGAACGCGAGCACGCCGTAGATGCCGATCGCGGCCAGCACGAGCGCGAGCGCGGCGAACACGCCGATCAGCTGCATCGGCACGCGACGGCCGGTCAGCGAGAGCTGCACGCGCTGGTCGAGCGTCATCAGGTCGAACAGCGGCTGATCCGGATCGACGTTGTGGATCGCTTCGCGCAGCGGCTGCGACAGCGCGGCGGGCGGACCTGACGTGCGCAGGATCAGCGCAACCGTTTCGGCGGGCACCTGACCGTAGTCGAGGTAGTAGGTTTCCTCCTTGACGTCCTCGCCGAGGTCGCCGTTCTTGACCGTGCCGACGACGCCGACGATCGTGAACCTGCGATCGGTCACGCCGGGCCGCTCGAGATCGAGCACCTGGCCGACCGCATCGCCGTTCGGGAAGCGCTTCTTCGCGAAGAGCTCGTCGATGAGCGCGACCTTGTTCGGGCTCGTCCAGTCGCTCGCTTCGAACCAGCGGCCCTGCCTGAGCGGAATGCCCATCGCCTTGAAGTAGTCCGCATCGGCGGTGCGCGCGAATGCGTGCGGCGTCGCGCCGTTGTCCGGGCGACCGCCGATGCGGTAGCTCGAGCCTGCGTTGTTGTCGGACATCGGCTGCGCGTCGGCAAGACCGGCTGCGACGACGCCCGGAAGATTGCGTGCCGCCTCGAGATAGCGCGCCATGACCGCGGCGCGGGACGCATCGTCCGGATATTTCGCCTTCGGCAGCGCGATCGCGGCGGTCAGCACGCCGCTGCTTTCGAAGCCGGGGCTTTCCTGCACGACTTTCGCGAAGCTCCGCACCAGGAGGCCCGCGCTCGCCAGCAGCGCGACGGCGAGCGCGATCTGCACGACGACGAGCGTCGAGCGCACGGCCCGCGCATGGCGTCCGCCGCCGCCGAGCCGGCCCGATTCGCGCAGCACCTGCTGCGGCTGGCCAAGCCCGGTCGACAGCACCGGCGCGAGGCCGAACACGAGCCCGGCGCCGACGGCGACGGCGAGCGTGAACATGAGGACGCGCACGTCGAGGCCGAGCGAGACCCAGTCGGGCAGGAGGCCGGTCATGCCGACCAGACGCTGGCCGATCGCGGCGAATCCGACACCGAGCGCGGCGCCGGCGACGGCGAGCAGCACGGCCTCGATGAGAAGCTGGCGCGCGACGCGCGCGCGGCTCGCGCCGAGCGCGGTGCGCACCGAGAGCTCCTTCTGGCGCGCCGAGAGCCGCGTGAGCAGGAGGTTCGCGATGTTCGCGCAGGCGATCAGCAGGACCAGCCCGACGGCGAGCTGCAACAGGAACAGCATGCGCGAGTGCTCGCCGGCGAGCAGCGTGCGCAGCGGCCGCACGTTGACGGTGAATCCGGCCGATTTCATGAACGCCGCGAAACGCGTGCCGCCGCCGCCGATCGCGCCGATGCGATCGAGGTTGCGGCGGATGACGAGATCGGCCTGTTGCTTGACGTCGCCGAGCGTCGCGCCCGGCGCGAGGCGCGCGATGCTCGTCGAGAACTCGTAGCCGCGCTGGTCGTCGGATTTCTGCGCGGCGGTGAATGCGAACGGCACGTAGAGCGCCGTCTCGCGCGTGGGGAACATGAAGCCCGCCGGCATGACGCCGATCACCTTGTAGCTTTCGCCGTTGAGCCTGAGCTCGCGGCCGACGATGCCGGGATCGGCGTTGAAGCGGTTCTTCCACATCGCATCGCCGAGCACGACGACGCGATCGGCGCCGGTTTGCGCCTCGTCGTCGTTGAACGCTCGGCCGAGCGCCGGACTCACGCCGAGCGTCGCGAAGAGCGTCGGGGTCGCGCGGATGCCGTGCACGCGCTCGGGCGCGCCTTCGATCGCCAGGTTGAAGTTGTCGTTGGTGTAGAGCGCGCTTTCGGCGAGCGCCTTGACGCCTTCGCGCCGGTCGAGGTAGTCGGGAATCGAGGCGCCGGTCGCATCGAGCCCCATGTTCGGATAGCGGTTCTCGACATCGACCAGCGCCGCGTCGTCGCGGTATGGCAGCGGCGTCAGGTAGATGCCGTCGATCAGGCTGAAGACGAGCGTGTTGGCGCCGATCGCGAGCGCCAGCGTCAGCAGGGCGGCGATCGTGAAGGCGGGGCGTGCGGTCAGCGAACGGAGTCCGTAGCGCAGGTCCTGGAACAAGCTGTCGAACATGGATCCTCCTCGGATCGTGCGTCCCCGCGCGCCGATCATTCGTAACGCAATGCAACCATCGGATCGACGCGCAGCGCGCGCCGTGCCGGGATCAGCGTCGCCAGCAGCGCCGCGCCGACGAGCACGGCGAGCGCGGCGATGACGACGGCGGTGTTCTCGCGCTCGATGCTGGCGAGCCAGCCGGTCAGCGCGTTCGCGAAAGGAATGCCGAGCGCGAGGCCGATCGCGAGCCCGGTCAGAAGCTGCACGGCGCTGCGCGCGAAGAGGCTGCGCAGCACGCGCGTGTCGGGCGCGCCGAGCGCGCGGCGCACGCCGATCTCGCGGATGCGCTGGCTGACGCTGAATGCCATGACGCCGTAGAGTCCGGCGCCGGCGAGCAGCAGCGCGACGAGGCCGAACGCGCCGAACCATTGCGCGACGACGCGCTCGCCGTAGGTCACGCTCCGGATGATCGTCCGGTAGTCGCGCACCCAGTAGAGCGGCGTATCCGCGTCGACTTCGCGCATGATTTCGGCGAGGCGCGGCGCGAACGCGCCGGGTTCGCCGCGCGCGCGGATCGCGAGACTTGCGATGCGGCCGGGATCCTGGCGCAACGGCACGAGCATCGTCGGCGTGGGCGTGTCGCCAGGCTGGTTCAGCGTGAGGCGGCCGATCACGCCGACGACGGTGACGGTCCGGCCGTCGGGATCGTTCGGATCGAGGCGGAAGCGCTTGCCGACGAGCGAGTCGCCGTTGCCGAAGCGTTCGGCGAAGCGGCGGTCGACGACCGCGACGCGGTCGCCGTCGGCGGTGTCGCGCGAGTCGAAGAAGCGCCCTTCCTGCAGCGTGATGCCGTACGCGGCGAGGAAGCCGTCGTCGACGGCGCCATAACTCGCGGCGGGCGCGGCGTGATCGGTCGGCGGGGCCGTGCCGCTCGCGACGACGTCGTGCATGAAGTTGATGCGCGCCGGCAGCACGGTGCCCGCGCCGACCGCCGCGACACCGGGCTCGGCGCGGACGCGCTGGACGAGCTTCTCAAAGAGCCGCACCTGCTCCGCTCCTGTCGGGTATCTGCTCGTGAAAGGCGCGACGCACG
>CALFNI010000134.1 GCA_937902695.1 uncultured Rhodanobacteraceae bacterium | reverse complement strand
GAAGAGGCCGGCGTCGCGCCGGGCGATGTCTCCGAAGTCATCATGGGCTGCGTGCTGCCGGCCGGCCTCGGCCAGGCGCCGGCGCGGCAGGCGTCGATCGCGGCCGGCATTCCGGTTTCGACGGGCGCGACGACGATCAACAAGGTCTGCGGTTCCGGCATGAAGGCCGTGATGCTGGGCCATGACCTCATCAAGGCCGGCTCGGCGACGGTTGTCGTCGCCGGCGGCATGGAGTCGATGACGAACGCGCCGCACATGATCCCGAACTCGCGCACCGGCAACCGCTACGGCAATTTCGAGGCGGTCGATCACATGGCGTGGGACGGCCTGACGAATCCGTACGACGGCAAGGCGATGGGCGTGTTCGGCGAATCGTGCGCCGACAAGTACCATTTCACGCGCGAGCAGCAGGACGCGTTCGCGACCGAGTCGGTCAAGCGCGCGCAGGCGGCAATCGCCTCGGGCGCGTTCAAGGACGAGATCGTTCCGGTGACGGTCAAGGGCCGCAAGGGCGACGTCGTCGTCGACACCGACGAGCAGCCCGGCAAGTCCGACATCGCGAAGATCCCGACGCTGAAGCCGGCGTTCCGCAAGGAAAACGGCACGATCACGGCGGCGAGCTCGTCGAGCATTTCCGACGGCGCGGCGGCGACGGTGCTGATGAGCGCCGACGAAGCATCGAGGCGCGGCGCGAAGCCGCTCGCGCGCATCGTCGCGCACGCGACGCATTCGCAGGAGCCGGAGTGGTTCACGACCGCGCCGATCGGCGCGATCGACAAGGTCTTGAAGAAGGCCGGCTGGAAGGTCGACGACGTCGATCTCTTCGAGGTCAACGAGGCGTTCGCGGTCGTTGCGATGGCGCCGATGGCCGAGCTCGGCATCAAGCACGACAAGCTCAACGTGCACGGCGGCGCGACGGCGCTCGGCCATCCGATCGGTGCATCGGGCGCGCGCCTGATCGTCACGCTGATCAACGCGCTAAAGCAGAAGGGCGGTAAGCGCGGCGTCGCGTCGCTCTGCATCGGCGGCGGCGAGGCTACGGCGGTCGCGATCGAGCTCGCGTAACGATCGCGGCTTCATCGGCGGCGGCGCGGGCCGCCGTCCAACCTGGAGGGGAGACATCGATGGACATCAAGCGCATCGCACTCTGCACGATGCTGCTCGCGGCACTCGCCGCATGCAGCGACAACGCGCAGCAACAGGCCAAGGAAGCGGCAGACAAGGCCGCCGACGCAACGAAGAAAGCAGCCGACGCGACGGCCGACGCCGCGAAGAAGGCGGCCGACGCGACCGCGAGTGCCGCACGGCAGACGTCGGACACGCTCAAGCAAGCCGGCAACGAAGCCTCGGACGCGACGAAGCAGGCCGCAGCCGCGACCAGCGCCGCGATGGAAAAGGCCAAGGACGCGACGGCCGAAGCCGCCGACAAGTCGAAGGAAGCCGCCAAGGATGTCGGCAACGCGATGGCCGCAGGCGCCAAGCAGGTCGGGAATGACGTCAAGGAAGCGGCCAAGGACACGAAGGACGCCGCGACCGGCGACAAGAAGGACGGCGATCACTGATCGTCGTTCGCGATCACCAAGCACCCGCACCGGCCGCCTCGCGCGGCCGGTTGCGTTTCAGGCGCCCGCGAGGCTGGCGCGGCGCCGAGGCGCTGTGTTTTCATGGCGCCCTCCTCTTCCGCGTAAACGAAGATGCCCGCCATCCGCTCGCAAATCGATCCGCGCTCGCCCGACTTCGAGGCCAATGCCGCGCAGATGTGGGGGATCGTCGCTGACCTGAAATCGCAATTCGCGAAGGTCGCCGAAGGCGGCGGCGAGAAGGCGCGCGCGAAGCACACCGAGCGCGGCAAGCTGCTGCCGCGCGAGCGCATCCGCGGATTGCTCGATCCGGGCTCGCCGTTCCTCGAGCTGTCGGCGCTCGCCGCGCACGGCATGTACGAGGACCAGGCGCCGAGCGCGGGCATCATCACCGGCATCGGCCGCGTCAACGGCATCGAGACGCTCGTCATCGCGAACGATGCGACGGTCAAGGGCGGCACGTATTTCCCGATGACCGTCAAGAAGCATCTGCGCGCGCAGGAAGTCGCGCTCGAAAACCGCCTGCCGTGCGTCTACCTCGTCGACTCCGGCGGCGCGTTCCTGCCGCTGCAGGACGAAGTGTTTCCCGATCGCGACCACTTCGGCCGCATCTTCTACAACCAGGCGCGCATGTCGGCGCTCGGCATTGCGCAGATCGCCGTCGTCATGGGCTCGTGCACGGCCGGCGGCGCCTACGTGCCGGCGATGAGCGACGAGACGATCATCGTCAGGGAACAAGGCACGATCTGCCTCGGCGGACCGCCGCTGGTGAAAGCCGCGACCGGCGAAGTCGTCGATGCGGAGACGCTCGGCGGTGCCGACGTGCACACGTCGGTCTCCGGCGTCGCCGACCACTTCGCCGAAGACGACGCGCATGCGCTCGCGATCGCGCGCGACATCGTCGCGAATCTCAACCGCGGCAAGCATCTCGCGCTCGCGACGATCACGCCGCGCGAGCCGCTCTACCAGGCCGACGATCTCTACGGCATCGTGCCGCGCGACACGCGCATCCCGTTCGACATCCGCGAGATCATCGCGCGCGTCGTCGACGGCTCGGAGTTCCACGAGTTCAAGGCGCGCTACGGCAAGACGCTCGTCACCGGATTCGCGCACCTCTACGGCTATCCGGTCGGCGTCGTCGCCAACAACGGCATCCTGTTCTCGGAGTCGGCGCTCAAGGGCACGCATTTCATCGAACTGTGCAACCAGCGCGACGTGCCGCTGGTATTCCTGCAGAACATCACCGGCTTCATGGTCGGCAAGAAATACGAGCAGGCCGGCATCGCCAAGGACGGCGCCAAGATGGTCACCGCCGTGGCCTGCTCGCACGTGCCGAAGTTCACCGTGGTGATCGGCGGCAGCTTCGGCG